>NZ_JBFUES010001947.1:0-500 GCF_056403875.1 Bradyrhizobium sp. P2_E8 | reverse complement strand
TTCATGATGTTGCCGGCGACGATGCCGCCCCCGAGACCAATGGCGATGGCCGCGACGATGGTTCCTGCACCGACGAAATAGGCTGTCGAGGCGCGCATTGGTCCACTCCCTCTTTTGGAGCGGGCAACGCCTGGAGATTGCCGGATGTTCCTGATATCGGCGGTTCCCCGAGGCGCGATGGCTCGCCATCGCGCTTGGCTCATTGTTTGAGCATGATCTCTTCGGGAAACCGCGCGTCAGATCTGCTGCGCGACCTTCTCCAGCCCAATGATGCGGGCGAGCTTGCGCACTTCCTCTTTCTGGTCGTCACGCAGCTGGAACAGGAGCGGCATCGCGGCCGACTTCAACTGCTGGACCTCGTCGCAATTCGGATCGATCTGCGCGCCGGGCGGCGCGTTCGGATTCGACAGCTTGTTCGCCTGGATCCTGCGGACGACGTTGCGCAGTGCAGTCTCGACCGAAGGCCAGTAATATTCCTGCGACGAGGACAGCTCCAGCAC
>NZ_JBFUES010001946.1:0-501 GCF_056403875.1 Bradyrhizobium sp. P2_E8 | reverse complement strand
CACCTCGTCGTCGCATTCGAGTGCGTGGATGTCGATGACACGGCCTTCGCCGCGCGGCGACAGGCAGGCGCTGCGGACGAACTGCTCGACGCCCGGCTCGGCGAAGACGTCGGGCAGTTTCTGTTCGGCCATCCGCACCGGCTTGACGCGGAAGAACCAGTCGAGCAGGCGGGTGACGTCGGCGTCGGTGGTGGCGAGGTGATAACGATAGCCGGCGAGCGCCTGGAGCTTCTTCTCCTTGCTCTTGAGGCGGCGGCGGAACGAGTTGCTGATCCGCGATGCGGGCGGGCCGCCCGGCTCCATCACCAGCAGCGGGCAGCCGTTGATCGCACTCTGCCGCGGCAGCAGCGCGAACGGGTTCTGCTGATCGTCCCAGCGCAGCGGCTGCTGCGTCAGCGAGAGCACGTCGACATGCTCGCGCAACGGCGCAAGCAGCGCGTCGAGATCGGCGGCGACGGCCTGTGCCGCGAACTCGGCGTTCCACAGCCCCATGTTGTAGGT
>NZ_JBFUES010001945.1:0-502 GCF_056403875.1 Bradyrhizobium sp. P2_E8 | reverse complement strand
TCCTTGACCCATTTCGTATCTTGCAAGCCGGCATTGTCCATTTGATGGGTAATATATCTTTCGACAAGCGCGTTCAGGATCTCCGCCGCTCGATCAGGATCTCTGGAGTCGAAGGTAATCTCGATGAGAAACGTAGGGCCGACACGTTTGGCCGAAAGCTTGCGTTCGAAYGGTTCCAGCGCATAGCGCGCGGCGCTGGCTTCCGACTTCGGTTTACTCCAGCCGAGCAGCCGGGATATCGTGCCGCTAAATTGGCCTGTCGAAAATTCCGGGTCTTGAGCAAGGTCGAGCTTCTCGATCACGGCGGTCGCGATGCTCTCGGACTTTATGATTGCGATCTGACTTTCCACGACCGTTGACACCGCCGAAGCGTCCACCATGGCCAACTTCGAGTTTACGAGGAGTTGCGCCTTGGCGGTGAACGTCGGTACCGCGATGATCAGGTAAAGGATAGAAATGCAAAGCGCCGCGCAACAAGTCAGCGCTATGATCGGTACATGTC
>NZ_JBFUES010001944.1:0-503 GCF_056403875.1 Bradyrhizobium sp. P2_E8 | reverse complement strand
GGCCGTATTTGGCCTCATAGGTGAAGTCGGCGTGACCGGGCCGAAACTTGTCCTTGATCTCGGAATAATCCTTGGAGCGCTGGTCGGTGTTCTCGATGAGGAGCCCGATCGGCGTGCCCGTCGTCACCTGCACGCCGGTCTCCGGATGCGCCATCACCCCGGACAGGATCTTTACCTGATCCAGCTCCTGGCGCTGGGTGGTGAAGCGCGACTGGCCGGGCCGGCGGCGATCGAGATCGCCCTGGATGTCGGCCTCGGTGAGCGGGATCATCGGCGGGCAGCCATCGACCACGCAGCCGATCGCCACCCCATGGCTCTCGCCGAAGGTGGTGACGCGGAACATGTGGCCGAAGGTGTTGAAGGACATTCGCGGACGCCGACCTATCTATTCTGACAAATTACATTGCGGTGGTAGCGCGCGAGGCAGAACCGGTCAAACGGTGTTCCCGTCATTCCGGGATGGTCCGAAGGACCAGACCCGGAATCTCAAGATTCCGGGTTCG
>NZ_JBFUES010001943.1:0-503 GCF_056403875.1 Bradyrhizobium sp. P2_E8 | reverse complement strand
CTCGAATGCGACGACGAGGTGATCGCGATCTTCGCCGGCGTCGCCGACGGCCAGCGCTTCTCGATGATGTTCAACACCTACACCATGTCCGAGCACGCCCGCTACAGCCCGGGCCTGATCCTGATGCGCTACATCATCGACCGCTACGCCGAGCGCGGCTACCGCTCGCTCGACCTCGGCATCGGCTCGGACGACTACAAGCGGATGTTCTGCAAGGACGACGAGGACATTTTCGACAGCTTCGTGCCGCTGACCTCGCGCGGCAAGCTTGCGGCAATGGCGATGTCCTCGGTCAGCCACGGCAAGCGGCTGGTGAAGCAGAACCAGATGCTGTTCGATCTGGCGCGACGGCTACGGCAGGCGTTCGGGTAATCTCCCGAGTTTTCTCAGACTCTATCGGCTTGCAAGCTGCCCTTCCTTCTCCCCTTGTGGGAGAAGGTGGCGCGAAGCGCCGGATGAGGGGTCTGCATCAGCACATTCAAGTGAGAGTTGGACTCGTGGAG
>NZ_JBFUES010001942.1:0-504 GCF_056403875.1 Bradyrhizobium sp. P2_E8 | reverse complement strand
GGTGAAGCGCATGTGGTGGCGCAGACCAATGCGGCCGGCACCTATGGCGACTTCTCGATCGACGCGGACGGCGCCTGGACCTACACCGGCAACGGCGCGCACAACGAACTGACCGCGGGTCAGGTCGTGACCGACACCTTCACGGTGACGAGCCAGGACGGCACGGCGACGGGGACGGTGACGGTGACCATCACCGGGACCAATGATGCGGCGGTCTTGAACGCCCATGGAGGGTCGCTGTCCTACACGGAGAATCAGGCGGCCTCCGCGATCGACGCCGCGCTGACGGCGTCGGATGTCGACAGCACGAACCTGACCGGGGCGACGGTGTCGATCACGGCAAACTTCGCATCCGGCCAGGATGTGCTCGGCTTTACCACCCAGAACGGCATCACCGGCAGCTACAACGCGGCGACCGGTGTGCTGACGCTGAGCGGCACGGCGACCGTGGCCCAGTACCAGGCGGCGCTGGACTCGGTGACCTACTTCAACTCGAGCGACAAC
>NZ_JBFUES010001941.1:0-507 GCF_056403875.1 Bradyrhizobium sp. P2_E8 | reverse complement strand
ATCGCGTCATAGCCGCCGCGCTCGGCCCAGCCGACCACGGGGAATAAGCGATGCCCCATCGCGCGCAGCCAGTCACGCTTCTCGCCGGCCGCGAACGCCACATAGGCCTCGGCCCATTTGCGCGGCCAGTGATCCTCGTCGCGGTCGAAGCCGGCGGTTCCGAGCCAGTCCTGCATCGCGAGCTCGAAGGAATCCTTGATGCCGAGCCGGCGCTGCTCCGGCGAATCGACCAGGAACAGCCCGCCGAACGACCAGAACGCCTGGCCACCGAGCGACTGCTCGCCTTCCTGGTCGACCACGATCACGCGCTTGCCGGCATCCGCGATCTCGGTTGCGGCCACGAGGCCGGATAGTCCGGCGCCGACAACGATGACGTCTGTCTGTTCAGCCATAAGTTCCCCCCTGTAGTTGCCCGGATTGAAGCCAGCGGTTGTTACTGAGATCAAGGGTGTGGCGCGTAAGACATCATTAACTTGTTCCACTTTGAGATAGAGCCCGGCCAAGTGC
>NZ_JBFUES010001940.1:0-508 GCF_056403875.1 Bradyrhizobium sp. P2_E8 | reverse complement strand
TCCTGAAGCTCAACCGCATCGCGATCGACCGGACGCTGGATGAGCAGGGCTCCAACAAGCATATCGACCGGCTGGTGGCGCTCCGGCATTGGGCCACGCCGCTGAAGCTGGACGAGAGCCGGCTGTCGGCTCATGTGCTGGAGGCGGTCGATCCCGCCGCGGCGATCCTGGAATTCGCCGAGGTCAACCACGTCGACCACGTCATCATCGGTGCGCGGCAGGGCTCGTTCAGGCGCACGCTGCTCGGCAGCGTCTCGGCCAAGGTGGCCGCGGAAGCGGCCTGCACCGTCACCGTGGTGCGGCCGCCGCGGATGGCTGCGGATGCGGACGAGACGGGCGCCGGTGAGGCGGCGGGATAGGTTGCGCCTGGCGTTTCGAGGGTGAGATCAGGCCGCGTGGGCGGTGTGGCCGGGGCGCTGGCGGCGGATGGGCGCGGGAAATTGCGGACCGGGGTCGCAGTGAGCCGCGGTGCGGCGGAGGTGCTGGGGGTGCGCGCGGCTGGGGGCGC
>NZ_JBFUES010001939.1:0-508 GCF_056403875.1 Bradyrhizobium sp. P2_E8 | reverse complement strand
ATGGTCGGCAGTGATCCCGATCGCGATAAGTTCATATGCCGTGTCTGTTAGTGCATCGTCCTCCAGCATGGCGGCCTGGAACTCCAGAATGTCTGCCGCCTCACTCTGAATCGTCTTGATCTGCTCGGCGAGTTCCGCCCTCGCCCCCTCAATCGCCGACCGAAGCGCTGCAGCCTCCTGCTCCGGATCCTCGCTCGCCATTCGCCCGGCCACGGCCGCAGTCAGCACGGCGACCGGCCCGAACGCGAGGCCCGGCGATGCGGCACGGCCGATAAGTTGGATCTCTGCCACTGCTGTTAAGCCTCACCGAAACCGTCATGCACAAGCGCAAGCACGGCAGCAAGCGCCACCTCTCCGTCCGGTCCGGTGACCCGGAAATGCAGCGTCGCCCCCTGCGGAGCTTTTACACGCATCACCTTGACCGGACTCTTGGCATCCGTCCAAGGCCCGTCTCCAGAGAGGGCGAGTTCGATCTTTGCGGCAAACCTCTTCGCACACTGCGTGAGCT
>NZ_JBFUES010001938.1:0-509 GCF_056403875.1 Bradyrhizobium sp. P2_E8 | reverse complement strand
ACTTAGAAGTCCATGCCGCCCATGCCGCCGCCCGGAGGCATCGCGGGGCCGGCGCCGCCCTTCTTGGGCAGCTCGGCGACCATGGCTTCCGTGGTGATCAGCAGGGCCGCAACCGAGGCTGCGTTCTGGATCGCGGTGCGGACCACCTTGGTCGGGTCGATGATGCCCTTCTTGACGAGGTCGCCGTATTCGCCGGTCTGGGAGTCGAAGCCGTAGGCGTACGACTTGTTCTCCAGCACCTTGCCGACGATCACCGAGCCGTCTTCACCGGCGTTGATCGCGATCTGGCGCGCGGGAGCCGACAGCGCCTTGCGCACGATCTCGACGCCGGTCTTCTGGTCGTCGTTCTTGGTGCGCAGGCCCTTGAGCTGCTCGGAGGCACGGAGCAGGGCGACGCCGCCGCCCGGGACGATGCCTTCTTCCACGGCCGCGCGGGTCGCATGCATCGCGTCATCAACGCGATCCTTGCGCTCCTTCACCTCGACCTCGGTCGCGCCGCCGACGCGGAT
>NZ_JBFUES010001937.1:0-509 GCF_056403875.1 Bradyrhizobium sp. P2_E8 | reverse complement strand
CCTCGCAGGACCCTGTCGCGAAGGCGCTGTGGCAGGCGCAGCGTGAGCGTACGCTGGCCTCGCTCAAGCGCATCCGCGCCGGTCTGCCGCGCCCGCGGCTCGCGCTTCACGATCCCTGGGCGCTGCGAGCGCTGGTCATGGTGATGCTGGTTGCGACCTTCTTCGCCGCCGGCAACGAGCGCGCGATGCGGCTCGGCGCGGCCTTCGACTGGAACGGCGTGCTGGCGCCGACCAATGTTCGCGTCGATGCCTGGGTCACGCCGCCGCTCTACACCGGCAAGCCGCCGGTGATCCTGTCGGCCGCCAACAAGGAGGCCGCGGCGCTGCCCGCCGGCGGCCCGCTCGCCGTTCCCGCCGGCTCGACCCTGATCGTGCGCTCCTCCGGCGGCAGCCTGGATGTCGTCGTCTCCGGCGGCCTCAAGGAGGTCGCCCCCACCGAAGCCACGCCCAAGGGCACCAACGAGAAGCATTTCGCCATCACCGGTGACGGCACCGCGCATGTCCGCGCC
>NZ_JBFUES010001936.1:0-511 GCF_056403875.1 Bradyrhizobium sp. P2_E8 | reverse complement strand
CCGATGTCGTCCCGGCGAAGGCCGGGACCCATAACCCCAAGGGAGCAGTTTTGCGAAGACCCATCGCTCGGGACTGCGACCGCCCGCAATCGAGATATCACGCGGTATCGGTCCCGGCCTTCGCCGGGACGACAGCCGCGGTTTGGCTAGCGGCGCCCCGCCAAAGCTATTGCAGCGCCTACTCCGCCGCGTCCCGCATTTCGGCGCGCTCGGCTTTGACCGCGCAGAACTTGAATTCCGGGATCTTGCCGAACGGATCGAGCGCGGGGTTGGTCAGGAGGTTCGCCGCCGCTTCCGCGTAGCAGAACGGCATGAACACCATGTTCTCCGGCACGTCGCGGTCGGAGCGGACCTTGACCTCGACGGCGCCGCGGCGGGTCTCCAGGCGAATGAAGTCACCCGGCGCGAGCTGCTTCTTGCGCATGTCCTTCGGGCTCATGAAGGCGACCGCCTCCGGCTCGATCTGGTCGAGCACCTGCGCGCGGCGGGTCATCGAGCCGGTGTGCCAATG
>NZ_JBFUES010001935.1:0-512 GCF_056403875.1 Bradyrhizobium sp. P2_E8 | reverse complement strand
GGATGGACTGCCTTCCTCAACCGCTTTCCGAATGGATTCTACACCGATCTCGCCAAGGGCCAGTTGAACAAGATCGCCGCCGAAGAAACCCGCACTGCGGCCGCAGACAAGGCTCGGCAGGCAGAGGAGGAGAAGGCGCGGCTTGCGGCGGACCGCGCCAAGAAGGCCGAGCAGGACAAGGCGGCTGCCGCCGCCAAGGCCGCCGAGGATGCCCGGGTCGCGGCCGAGAAGGCGAAGCAGGTCGAGGAAGCCAAGGCGGCCGCGGCCGAGCAGCGCAGGAAGGATGCCGAGGCTGCTGCAGCCAAGGTGCAGGCCGACAAGCAGGCTGCCGCGAAGGCGCTCGCCGACAAGATCGCGAACGACAAAGCGGCTTCCGAGCTGGCCGCAAAACAGGCGACTGAGAAGGCCCAGCGTGACGGCGAGCAGAAGGTCGCCGCAGTTGCGCCCAGCCAAACGCCGCCGAGTCTCTCGCCGCAGGAGACGGCCAAACTGGTGCAGTCAGGTGCAGTCAG
>NZ_JBFUES010001934.1:0-518 GCF_056403875.1 Bradyrhizobium sp. P2_E8 | reverse complement strand
CGTTCGGCCTTCTCGGCCGCAGCATCGTGTTCGTGATCGGCATCCTGCTGGTTATCCCCGCACCCTGGGTCACCGTCTGGTTCTACAAATACATCACGTCGCACATCCAGGTTCCGGGCCGCCCGAATTTCGGCTTTGCCGGCCAGCCGATGGACATCTGGTGGGCCTTGATGGCCAACGCGCTCCTGACTTACGCCGGCGCGACCGGCATATCGTTCGCGCCGCTCCTTGCCGTGATTGCCAATGCGTTTCTCGCCTGGGTGATCCTGCGCTGGATCGTTGCCAACCTCACCTCGAACGGCGAGCGTCTGCCGCTCTCGTTCCAGGGCAGCGCGATCGGCTATGTCGGCTGGTATCTGCTGATGATGATCTCGACCATCACCATCATCGGCTGGGCCTGGGTGATCGCGTTCTGGATGCGCTGGAATTGCCGGAACATCGAGGGCACGCGGCGCGAGGTCGTATTCAATGGCAGCGGCTGGCAGATCCTGTGGCGATCGGTGGTGTTCTCGCTGGCG
>NZ_JBFUES010001933.1:0-520 GCF_056403875.1 Bradyrhizobium sp. P2_E8 | reverse complement strand
CGGCGACAGAGCGTCAACCCGCAGGCGATCGACTTTTCCGAGCGCATCGGGGCGATCCGCGAGGTGCTCGACGCCGGCGTCGGCAGCGCTGTGCGCATCACCTTCGACATCGCCCGCGAGATCTGGCCGATCAGGACCGACGTCTCGGAGTTCGAGACTGCGCTGCTCAATCTCGTCATCAATGCCCGAGATGCGATGCCCGACGGCGGCACGGTGACGATCAGCGCCCGCAACGTCGTACTGGACGAGGCCCCGCTCGCCGGCGAGTTCGTGGCGATCGACATCGCCGACACCGGGCTCGGCATTCCCGCCGACGTCGTCGACAAGATTTTCGAGCCGTTCTTCACCACCAAGCCGATCGGCAAGGGCACCGGTCTCGGCCTGTCCCAGGTGCACGGCTTTGCGCACCAGGCCGGCGGCACGGTGAAGGTCGCAAGCGAGCTCGGCAAGGGCACGGTCTTCAGCATCCTGCTGCCGCGCGGAACGGATGTGCCGGCGCGGGAAACGGCGGAGGTGGTGC
>NZ_JBFUES010001932.1:0-521 GCF_056403875.1 Bradyrhizobium sp. P2_E8 | reverse complement strand
GCCGCAACTCTTCTCATTGGCGGAACCGCCACCGAAGCGTCCGCCAAATCCAGGCATCACCGGCACCATCATCGCCACCACGCCGCCCAGAACGACTCCAATGCCGGCTCGGATTGGCGCAACGCCAACGCGGCGATGACGCCGTCCTCGGGCACCGGGCACAGCTTCTCCGGCATGGCCTCCTATTACGGCAACGAGTCCGGCAGCAGGACCGCTTCGGGCCAGCGCTTCAACCAGAACGCCATGACCGCGGCGCACCGTTCGCTGCCGTTCGGCACCAAGCTGCGCGTCACCCATGGCGGCTCGAGCGTCATCGTCACCATCAATGACCGTGGCCCCTTCATTCGCGGCCGCGTCCTCGATCTCTCCACGGGTGCTGCGCGCGCCATCGGCCTCACCGGCGCCGGCGTCGGCCGCGTCACCGCGGAAGTCATCTCCTAGGGCGCATCACGCTTGAAACAAGCCCGCCGTCTTGGGGGACGGCGGCTTTTTGTTGCCGTCGGTAATGACGTGAGTGGAGC
>NZ_JBFUES010001931.1:0-521 GCF_056403875.1 Bradyrhizobium sp. P2_E8 | reverse complement strand
GAGCATGGCGTCGAATTCGGCAACGGAGGCCTTCAGCCCGTTCATTTTCCAGTTGCCGGCGATCAGCGGTCGGATGGCGTCGGTCATGTCAATTTCCAGCAAAATGAGGTTTGTGCATGCGCTAGCAGAGCCGCTGCGGCAGTTCCAGAGACCTATGGGCTTTTAACCGCAGCTTCGTGAGGCCACGTGACCTGAGGTTGCGGGGGGAAAGCCGCCACTTTATGATGATTGATCAATTTGGTGACGCGCTTTTGCGGAATCTGCATTAAGACGCGCTCCCGTTCCCCTCCTGACCAAACAAGTTGGACCAAATGCTTCGAGGAATGCGCAAGGCCTCATCAAACTGGCTCGGCAAGACCATTATGGCCGTGGTGATGGGCGTGTTGATCGTCAGTTTCGGCATTTGGGGCATCGCCGACATCTTCAAGGGCTTCGGGCAGTCCACAGTGGCCAAAATCGGCCGCACCGAGATTTCGCTGAACGAGTTCCGCCAGATCTATACCGACCGCCTGCAACAGATC
>NZ_JBFUES010001930.1:0-523 GCF_056403875.1 Bradyrhizobium sp. P2_E8 | reverse complement strand
CACCAGCTTTGCAGTCTCCTGCGGCGAGAGACTGGGCGACGATTGAGCTGGGGTTACCGCTGCGACCTTCTGCTCACCCTGCGCCTTGTCATTTGCTGGCTTTGCAGCCAGCTCGGCAGCGGCCTTGTCGGCGAGCGCCTTCTCGGCGGCCTGCTTGTCGGCCAGCACCTTGGCTGCAGCAGCCTCGGCATCCTTCCTGCGCTGCTCGGCCGCGGCCGCCTTGGCCTCCTCGATCTGCTTGGCCTTCTCGGCCGCGAGCCGGGCATCCTCGGCGGCCTTGGCGGCGGCAGCCGCCTTGTCCTGCTCGGCTTTGTTGGCGCGCTCAGCCGTGAGCCGCGCCTTTTCGTCCTCAGCCTGGCGCGCCTTGGCCACTGCAGCTGCGCGCGCCTCTTCGGCCGCAACGTTCTTCAACTGCGCACGAGCAAGACCTGCATAGAACCCGTCGGGATAAGCCTGGAGGAATGCTTCCCATCCGTCCCGGTTTCCTGTCTGCAGGGCAAGCTCATAGTCCCGGCGGATGGAT
>NZ_JBFUES010001929.1:0-525 GCF_056403875.1 Bradyrhizobium sp. P2_E8 | reverse complement strand
CGGCATTGCAGGGCGGGAAACCGTGAGCAATTGCCTTCGCGCGAACGACACGGCGCCGACAGCGTCTTCGCATGGCTTCGGGTGCGAGCACACGCCAGCCCTCGAAGTCCCAGCGAGGACGTGYGCGGACGGCGAAGTCGTGTGGTCCTGACGCCCGGGGTCTGTGCGTCAAGTCTCGTGGTGATGTGCGTTGCCCGACCGGACGCGCACATCAGCCATCCGCGAGGCGACGGGGGCAATAGTGCATCGCTCCCCGGGGAGAGCACGAAGGAAGCCGTAACCCATCGCGCAGGGAAGGCCGGACGTTCGGCTGACCTGTGGTCCACCCCGTGTGCATCTTTTGTAGCGCACGGACCTGCGGGTGCCAGCCGCGCCCGGCCTTCCCTGCGCCCTTGTTCCGATGAGGGCGATGCGATGAAGCAAAGCTCGGGCGGAACACGCCGCGAGAAGGCGAAGGCGTGTCTTGCGATGGAAATGCGAGTTCAAGGAATGACGCCGGCGCTCCACTCTCCGTCATTGCGAGAG
>NZ_JBFUES010001928.1:0-525 GCF_056403875.1 Bradyrhizobium sp. P2_E8 | reverse complement strand
CCCTCCCCGCGCTCATCGTCGTCGACGTCCAGCGCGCGTTCGACGAATGGGAGGCGGCGGGCAAGCGCCGCAACAATCCGGATGCGGTGGCGCAAATTGCCGCTCTCCTGAAGGCGTTCAGGACGAGCGGTGCTCCGGTCTTTCATATCCGCCACGAGGGCATGAAACCGAATTCGTCGTTTCTGCCATCGCGTTCCGGTTACGCCGTCAAGGACGAGGCACGCGAACAGGACGGCGAGCCCGTGATCGTCAAGCGCGTCAACAGCGCCTTCATCGGCACGGACCTCGAGACGCGCCTGCGCGCAAGCGGCATCACCACACTCGTCATCTGCGGCGCCACCACCAACCATTGCGTGGAGACGACGACGCGGATGGCCGGCAATCTCGGTTTCGACACGCGGCTGGTGCGCGATGCGACCTGGACCTTCGACCGGATCGGCCCCGATGGCGATGCGCATTCCGCCGAGGAGATCCATGCGATGACGCTGTCGAATCTCAACGGCGAGTTCGCACGCATCGTCACCA
>NZ_JBFUES010001927.1:0-528 GCF_056403875.1 Bradyrhizobium sp. P2_E8 | reverse complement strand
ATCGTGGGGCGTCCGAAGAACCAGTAGCCGTCGTAGATCTTGTAAATGATGAGGTCCGGCTCCAGCACGATGACGTGCGGGATCATCGGATTGTGGGCTGGGTCGGTATATTCCGCGATATCGAGGTTCTTCTGAACGATGCGTCGTGGATCGGAGAGAAAGGGCCAGTGCGCCCCTACACCGCTCCGATATTCATTCGTCTGGCTGATATTGTCGGTCGTGATCGTGACCAGTCGGCAATAGCCCACCTCCATCTCGCGATGGAGCTGCAGCAACTCTTCGGCCTGACGACGATCCTTTGGACAGTAGCCGCCCCGGCCGAGCACGACCACCATCGGATCCTGTCCCTGTAGCTCGGAGAGTTTGCGATGCTTCCCGGTGTGGTCGCTCAGCTCATAGTCCGGGAAAGCGGCTCCCTGCGTCATGTCGGATCGCATTTGAATTCTCCCTATTTGAGTGCAGTCGCGCGGCCTCCGGTCACAAGTCAATCACGACATTGCCTTCGGGGCGCGTGCAGCAGATCAGCAC
>NZ_JBFUES010001926.1:0-528 GCF_056403875.1 Bradyrhizobium sp. P2_E8 | reverse complement strand
TGCATCCCGTGTTCGGCTTCATCGCGGCCTTCGCGGAAGCCGCGACCATCGGCGGGCTCGCCGACTGGTATGCCGTGGTCGCGCTGTTCAAGCGGCCGCTCGGCCTGCCGATCCCGCATACCGCGATCATCCAGAGCAACCAGGCCCGCATCGCCGACAAGCTCGGCGAATTCATCCAGGTGCATTTCCTCGAGGCCGGGCCCGTCGAGGCCAAGCTGAACGAGATCGATTTCGGCTCCTTCGTTGCCGACTGGCTGCGCGACCGCAAGCGCAGTGATGATCTCGCGCGCTTCGCGCTGCGCTTGCTGCCGGAGGCCTTCTCCGCGACCGAAAGCTCGGGCCTGATGACCTTCATCATCCGCCGCATGTCCTCGCAGCTCCAGGCGATCGACCTTGCGCCACTCGCGGCCGGCACATTGCGCGGCTTCGTCGCGGAGGGGCGGCACCAGGTCCTGTTCGACGATCTCCTGCGCGTGATGCACGAGACGCTGAACCAGAAGGAGACGATGGCGATGATCCGCGAGAAGG
>NZ_JBFUES010001925.1:0-531 GCF_056403875.1 Bradyrhizobium sp. P2_E8 | reverse complement strand
GTGCTGTTCTGGTTCCGGCTCGGCAGCGGCGATCCCTCGCGGATTCCCTCGGCGCTGATCGGGCGGCCGGCGCCGCAGACCGCACTGCCGCCGCTCGAGGGATTGCAGGCCGACAACGTCCAGGTGCCGGGTCTCGATCCCGCCGCGTTCAAGGGCAAGGTCAGCCTGGTCAACGTCTGGGCCTCCTGGTGCGTGCCGTGCCACGACGAGGCGCCGCTCCTGACCGAGTTCGCCAAGGACAAGCGCTTCCAGCTCGTCGGCATCAATTACAAGGACGCATCCGACAATGCGCGGCGCTTCCTCGGCCGCTACGGCAACCCGTTCGGCCGCGTCGGCGTGGACGCCAACGGCCGCGCCTCGATCGAATGGGGTGTCTATGGCGTGCCGGAGACCTTCGTCGTCGGGCGTGAGGGCACCATCGTCTACAAGCTGGTCGGCCCGATCACGCCGGACAATCTGCGCAGCGTGCTGCTGCCGCAGATGGAGAAGGCGTTGAAGGCGGGATCTTAGTACGGGTCTCGTGCCCCGGAC
>NZ_JBFUES010001924.1:0-531 GCF_056403875.1 Bradyrhizobium sp. P2_E8 | reverse complement strand
CGACGACCTCATGGCCGACCACCTGCTCGCGGGTGTAGTCGCCGCCCTTCACCAGCACGCCGGGCTTGATCCGGGTGATCAGGTCGATCGGCGTGTCCTCTTCGAAGATGACGACGAGATCGACCGCTTCGAGCGCGGCCAGCACCTCGGCGCGGGCGCGCTCGTCCTGGACCGGACGGTCGGCGCCCTTCAGCCGCCGCACCGAGACGTCGCTGTTCAGGCCCACGACCAGGCGGTCGCAAGCGCCGCGCGCCGCGGTCAGCACCTTGACGTGGCCGGGATGCAGGATGTCGAAGCAGCCATTGGTGAAGCCGACCCGCAGGTCCTGCCTGCGCCATTCCGCGAGTTGCGCGTCGAGCGCCGCCGGCTCGAGCACGATCTTCTCCTCGGCCGCGAGATAGGCGTGCGGCAGGATCTTTCGCCGCAGCTCGGCCGTGCTCACAATGGCGGTGCCCTGCTTGCCGACGGCGACGGAGGCGGCGGCATTGGCCACGCGCAGCGCCGTGTCCCAGTCCGCGCCCGCCGCGAGCG
>NZ_JBFUES010001923.1:0-535 GCF_056403875.1 Bradyrhizobium sp. P2_E8 | reverse complement strand
GAAGCGCGATGGCGTTTCGATCATTCGCTACGGTATCCCAAGCTCGACGGCGAAGGCACGATGAGGGCAGTCGATATGAAATGCAGGGCAGATTTGGCGACGATGCGAACCTCAATGGTCCGCGCCCTGTCGTTTTCGGCCGCTCTCGCGCTGGTGCTCAACCCGGCGCTGACCCCCGTGGTCGCCGCCGACTACCGCCCCGTGGCGCCGGTCGCGGCCGACGGCCAGATGAACGCGCGCTTCCTCTCCCTCGGCGTCGGCAAGTCCATCGTGATCGACCTCCCGCGCGACATCAAGGATGTGCTGGTCGCCGATCCCAAGATCGCCAATGCGGTGGTCCGCTCATCGCAGCGCGCCTACATCATCGGCGCCACGGTCGGCCAGACCAACATCGTGTTCTTCGATTCCGCCGGCCAGCAGATTGCGGCCTATGACATCGCGGTCAAGCGCGACCTCAACGGCGTGCGGGCGGCGCTGAAGCAAATCCTGCCCAATTCCGACATCCAGATCGACGGCCTCGGCGAAGGCGTCGTGC
>NZ_JBFUES010001922.1:0-535 GCF_056403875.1 Bradyrhizobium sp. P2_E8 | reverse complement strand
TCCGGCAACAGATGCTCCTTCAGGATGAGGCCCACGATCAGGAGCGGCGACGACAGAAACGCGCCCATCGGTCCCCACAGCCAGGTCCAGAAGGCCAGCGCGATGAAGACGGCGAGTGCGTTCAGCGACAACCTGCGGCCAATGATGGTCGGMGTGATGAAATGTCCCTCCAGGAAGGTGATGCCGCCGAAGGCGAGGGCCGCCATCAGGCCGCCGCCAATGGTCGGGAGGGCAATCAGCCCAATTAGGGCCAGCACCACGAACATGGCGACCGGTCCTATGATCGGGATGAAGTTGAGCGCCGCCGCGAGTGCGCCGAGCCCGGCCGGATTTGGCATGCCGGTGATGGCGCAGATGATGCCGGTCGCGACGCCGACGCCGATATTGATGACGGTGACGGTCAACAGGTAGTTGCCGAGATGAACTTCGATCTCGTTGAGAATCCGCAGCGTGCGCAGCCGCGCGTCTCGGTCGCCGAAATTCATGATCAGCGCCCGCCGCAGGTCGCGCCAGCTTGCGATGAACAGGATCAGGG
>NZ_JBFUES010001921.1:0-536 GCF_056403875.1 Bradyrhizobium sp. P2_E8 | reverse complement strand
CCGCGAACGGCATGTGCAGTCTGGCATCGCGCATCGGCACCAGGGCCTGCTTGCGCAGCTCCTCATTGTCGCGCAGCTCCGGATGATCCGCGCGCATGAGCTCGCTGATCCGCGCCCGCGTCCTGGCCCAGACCTTCGGCCCCAGCGCCATGAACGGATTGAGCGAGGGCCCGGAGAACACGCCGAGCGCGCCAACATCGAGACGCGAGTCCTGCTCGATCTCCCAGAGATCGAGCACGTAATTGCCGATCGCGACGCCGACCCGCGGCGTCGGGTTGGCCGCGGTCGAGAACACGCCATAGGGCAGGTTCTGGATCGGGAAGTCGGAGGCGGGATCGACGTCGATGAAGGAGCGGAGGCTGGGGTCGTTGGGGTGGGGCATTGGTTTCCTGCCGGATGTTTTGAGACGGTTTCTCCGCCGTCATTCCGGGGCGCGCGGAGCGCGAGCCCGGAATCCATAGCCACGATCGTGAGCATGGATTCCGGGCCTGCGCCTTCGGCGCATCCCGGAATGACGAAGTCACTACGGCTTGTTC
>NZ_JBFUES010001920.1:0-539 GCF_056403875.1 Bradyrhizobium sp. P2_E8 | reverse complement strand
GCAATCGACAGCGTCGATGCGTGCGCGGCGAGATCGGCGATGGTGCGGATGCCAAGCGCCTCGGCGCGCTTTTTCGGGATCACCAGCGCATAGGCATTCTCGAAGCCGAGCTCGCCGAGCAGGGTGATGTTCTCCTTCGCGAGTGCTGTCTTCAGCTCCGCGATCAGCTCGGCGCGCGGCTTGATGTCGGTGCGATGCAGCTGGTTGGCCCAGAGCGTGCCGGAATAGTCGATGTAGAGATCGATGTCGCCGGCCTTCAGCGCTCCGAAGATCACGCTCGAGCCGAGGCCCGAGCGCGCCGTGGCCGACAGGCCGGCCGCCTGGAGGCGATCCCTGAGCAGGGCCGACAGCACATATTGCTCGGCGAAGGTCTTGGCGCCGACGACATAGCCCTGCGACGAGCGGCCCATCGTCGGCACCAGCGTCGCGGCGACCAGTGCCGCGATCCCGACCGCGCCGAGCCCGGTGCGCAGGCGGCTGCGGCGCCGCAGGCCGCCCTCGATCAGGCCGAGCAGCTGATCGACCGCGAGCGCCAGCAG
>NZ_JBFUES010001919.1:0-540 GCF_056403875.1 Bradyrhizobium sp. P2_E8 | reverse complement strand
GTTGTCGCGCGGCCCGCCGCGCCCGCGCCTGCCGCGCTTGCGCCGTCGTCGGGGGCGCTGTCCACGCGCCCGTTCTCGACCCAGGCACCCAAGGTGCTGTTGATCGGCTCCTCGACCGGCGGACCGCAGGCGCTGATGGCCCTCGTCACCGAGCTCGGCCCGGTGATCGACCGCTTCCCGGTGCTGATCACCCAGCACATGCCGCCGACCTTCACCACCATTCTTGCCGAGCATCTGGCGCGTTCGAGCCGCCGGCCGGCGGCCGAGGCGGTCGATGGCGAGCCGGTGAAGCCGGGGCGGATCTATCTCGCGCCCGGCGGCAAGCACATGCGCGTCGTGCGCAGTGGTGCGGACGTCGCGATCGCGCTCGACGACGGCCCCGCCGTCAATTTCTGCAAGCCCGCGGTCGATCCGCTCTTCACCTCCGCCATCGACATCTGGCACGGCGCCATTCTCTCCGTGATCCTGACGGGCATGGGCTCGGACGGCATGCGCGGCGGCAAGGACATCGTTGCCGCCGGTGGCAGCGTGATCGCGCAG
>NZ_JBFUES010001918.1:0-540 GCF_056403875.1 Bradyrhizobium sp. P2_E8 | reverse complement strand
GTGCTGCACGCCGAGGCGGTGAACCTGTCCGAGCTGGCTGCAACCGTCGGCACGCCGTTCTATTGCTATTCGACCGCAACGCTGGAGCGGCATTACCGCGTCTTCGCCGATGCTTTCGCCGGCGAGAAGGTGCTGGTCTGCTACGCCATGAAGGCGAACTCCAACCAGTCGGTGCTGCGTACACTCGCCAAGCTTGGCGCCGGCGCCGACGTGGTCTCCGGCGGCGAATTGAAGCGTGCGCTGGCCGCGGGCATTCCCGCCCGCAAGATCCTGTTCTCCGGTGTCGGCAAGACGGAAGAAGAGCTGCGCGCTGCGCTCGCTGCCGACATCCTCTGCCTCAACGTCGAATCCGAGCCGGAGCTCGAGTTGTTGTCGCGCCTTGCGACCGAGATGGGCAAGACCGCGCGGATTTCCGTGCGCGTCAATCCCGATGTCGACGCCGGCACGCATGCCAAGATCTCCACCGGCAAGTCCGAGAACAAGTTCGGCATCCCGATCGCGCACGCCCGCGAGGTCTATGCGCGCGCGGCGAAGCTGCCC
>NZ_JBFUES010001917.1:0-542 GCF_056403875.1 Bradyrhizobium sp. P2_E8 | reverse complement strand
GGGCCTGCGTGTAGGGATGCCGCGGATTCCTGAACAGCTCGTCCTTGCTGGCGATCTCGACGATGCGGCCGAGATACATCACGGCGACGCGGTGGCTGATATGGGCGACCACGGCGAGGTCGTGGGCGATGAAGAGGTAGGAGAAGCCGTGCTGGCGCTGGAGATCGATCAGCAGATTGATCACCTGCGCCTGGATCGAGACGTCGAGCGCGGAGACCGGCTCGTCGCAGACGATCAGGCGCGGCCCCAGCGCCAGCGCCCGTGCGATGCAGATGCGCTGGCGCTGGCCGCCGGAGAACTGATGCGGGAAATTGCGCATCTGGTCGGGCCGCAGGCCCACCTGCTCGAACAGTTTTGCGGTGCGCGCCTCCAGCGCCTTGCCGGTCGCAAGCCCATGCACGGCCAGCGGCTCGCCGACGATGTCGCCCGCGGTCATGCGTGGATTGAGCGAGGCGAATGGGTCCTGGAACACGATCTGCATCGAGCGGCGGTGCGGGCGCAGCGCCGCCTTGGAAAGATGGGTGATGTCCTCGCCCCCGAGA
>NZ_JBFUES010001916.1:0-543 GCF_056403875.1 Bradyrhizobium sp. P2_E8 | reverse complement strand
GCGCAACTCGGCCGCGCGCTCGGCGTCGCCGGGAGTGTCGAAGGAGAAGGTGGCGGGTGGGGTCATGATTCACCGAGGTTACGTCATTCCGGGACGGTCCGCAGGACCGGACCCGGAATGACGACCGATGATGACGGCAGCGCAAAAAACAAGGCCCGCCGAAGCGGGCCTCAAAATTCAGTTTGTCAACGCGACGCGCAATCAGGCGGTCTTGTTGTAGACCTTGGCAAAGTTGTCCTGAGCGGACTTCGCGCCGTTGGCGGCGAGCTTGCCGAGATAGTCGGTGGTCGCCTTGGTACGCGAGACGAACGCTTCGCCGCGGGAGCGGAGCAGGCTCGACTGGATCTCGACGGCTTCGCTGAACGACTTGGCGGACGCGAGCTTGTCGATGCCCGAGAAGAACGCCTCGGCGTCCTCGTAGATCGCCTGCTGGATGTTGCGGCTGATCTTGCCGGCCTCGGTGACGGACTCGGTCACCGCGTTCTCGACGGCGGCGGTCACGCGCTCGGAGCCAGCGATCACCTCTGCAGCACGGTCCTTGGC
>NZ_JBFUES010001915.1:0-544 GCF_056403875.1 Bradyrhizobium sp. P2_E8 | reverse complement strand
ATGATCCACCAGGCGGTCGAGCAGTTCCTCCCCGCAGGCGTTGCCGGCGTGCTGCTTGCGGTGGTGATGTGGAAGTTTGCGAGTGAGACGCTGTGGCTGTTGCCGGGTCTGTGGCAGATCCTGGTGTCGCTCGGCATCTTCGCCTCCGTCCGCTCGCTGCYGCGCACCGTCGCGCTCGCCGGCGCCTGGTATTTCGTTTCAGGCTTCGCGGTCGTGGTGCTCGCGAGCCAAACCCACACGCTGTCACCATGGACCATGGGCCTGCCTTTCGTGATCGGCCAGTCGGTGATGGCGGGCATTCTGTATTTTGCGTCCGGAGACCACGATGTCGAAGACTGACAGCGCGCCTTTTTCCTATGAAGGGCTCGACCGCGTCATCCACGAGAAGGCGAGGCTCGGGCTTCTGACCTCGCTGATGGCGCATCCGAAGGGGCTGGCGTTCGCCGACCTCAAGCAGCTCTGCGGCCTGACCGACGGCAATCTCAGCCGGCATCTTGCCGTCCTCCAGGAGGCCGGCCTCGTCGAGGTGACCAAGGGCTATGAG
>NZ_JBFUES010001914.1:0-545 GCF_056403875.1 Bradyrhizobium sp. P2_E8 | reverse complement strand
CCCAGGAAGCGCTCGCGCGCGCCTTTCGCGTACCAGGCGTCGGCGCCTTCCTTTTCGAAGGCGTCGCCGATGCGGGTATTGACGGCCTCGTCCTGGAGGATCTCGGCGGAGCCGTCAGCCTTCTCGCGCACGAACACGGCGATCGGCACGCCCCAGGCCCGCTGGCGCGAGATCACCCAGTCGGGGCGCGCCTCGATCATGCCGTTGATGCGGTTTTCACCGGACGGCGGCACCCATTGCGTCACCGAGATCGCGTGCAGCGCGCGGGCGCGCAGCGTGTCACCGGACTTGGTCTTGCCGCCTGCCGCGATATCCCTGTCCATCGCGATGAACCATTGCGGCGTGTTGCGGAAGATCACCGGCTTCTTGGAGCGCCAGGAATGCGGATATTGATGCTTGAGCCGGCCGCGCGCGAGCAGCATGCCCTTTTCGACCAGGGCCTTGATCACGGCCTCGTTGGCATCGCCCTTCTCGCCCTTGTCGTTGATGACGCGCTTGCCGACGAAGCCAGGGGCATGGTCGGTGTAGGCGCCGTTCTCGTCGAC
>NZ_JBFUES010001913.1:0-545 GCF_056403875.1 Bradyrhizobium sp. P2_E8 | reverse complement strand
GGCGTCCGCAGGCATGTTCCAATTGTATCGGGCCGCCCCTTGCCGCGCGACGACCTCCTTAGAGTAGAGCGATGCCGCCGTTCCGCCGACGAACTGACATGTCTGCTCGAGGACGTCGGTCCACAATGCTGAATCGAGGGCGGCATCGTAGATGTCCCCGATCAGGCGCGATACCAGATCTACGTCAACCATCGTTCGACAGCTCCATCATCCGATCGGTTGATAGCGGTATCCTGGGAGAACGACATCCTCCGAATGGAGGATGGTACGGGCGACGAGACCTTCACGCTGTCGGAGCGGCACGGCAAGAAGCAAGTCGGGTGGTCCCGGCGCGCGCCCTGTCGCCGGCGGCGGAATGACGACGGCGGCCGCCTGGGGGTCGCGGCAAAAGCGTCGTTGAAGCGGCGGACGCTGCCGAAACCGGCGGCGAAGCCGATCTCCRCCAATGTCATGCTGGTCCGGTCGATCAGACGCTTGGCTTCCTGCACACGGCGGGTCGCGGCGATCTCGCTCCCGCGGGGGGCGGTCTTTTGGACCGCCCCCCG
>NZ_JBFUES010001912.1:0-545 GCF_056403875.1 Bradyrhizobium sp. P2_E8 | reverse complement strand
GCGCCGGAGCGCTGCGCCACGTCGGGCCGGTTGACGCCGGCGGCCTGCACCTTGACCAGGATCTCGTCGGGACCGGGCTGCGGCAGCGCCCGTTGTTCCGGCACCAGCACCTCCGGTCCGCCGGGCTTGGAGATGGCGACCACGGTCATTTGCGCGGGCAGCTTGTCCATGATGTGTCCTTGAGCAAAGGTGCGGGAGGAAACGAGGCCATTGCTTAGCCAGCGCGGTCCAAGCTGGCAACCGCCTCAGCCGTGTGACCGGAGCGAACGCAGGAGGAACGATCATGCCGACGGAAGACGACGACCGCCCGCGCAAGAAGATCACGCATGAAATCGGACAGGATCTCTCACTGTTGTCCGTGGAGGAACTGACCGAGCGCGTCGCCCTGCTCAAGACCGAGATCGCAAGGCTGGAAGAAGCTGCCGCGAAGAAGCGCGCCTCGCGCGATGCGGCGAACAGTGTTTTCAAGTCGTAGCCGTTGTCGTCCCGGCGAAGGCCGGGACCCATACTCCGTGCAAGCAGTTTGGCGACTCGGAGTTACCAGC
>NZ_JBFUES010001911.1:0-546 GCF_056403875.1 Bradyrhizobium sp. P2_E8 | reverse complement strand
GTGTCCGACAGCGGCATCGGCCTGACCATGGCCGAGATCAAGCGGTTGTTCCGTCCCTTCACCCAGGCCAATGTCACCATCGCCTCGCGCTTCGGCGGCGCGGGTTTGGGACTATCCTCGGTGAAGCAGCTGGCGCGCGCGATGGGTGGCGACATCTCGGTCGCACCGCGCCGCGGCGGCGGCGCCACCTTCACGTTGACGGTGTCGCTGGACGCGGCGGGACCGGCCAGGTCCCGCAAGGCGAAGGGCGAGGCCGAGGCCGATGCGGCGGCCGCGCTGCGCGTGCTCAGCGTCGAGGACAATCCGTTCGGCCGCGTCGTGCTCAACACCATTTTGACCGAGCTCGGCCATCATGCCGAGTTCATCGGACGCGGCGAGGATGCGGTGAACCGGCTCGCGCAGGGGGCCTTCGACGCGGTGCTGATGGACATGGTGCTGCCGGGCATCGATGGCGTAGAGGCCATCCGGCGGATCCGCACCATGCCGGCGCCGCTCGCTCGAATCCCCATCATCGGCGTCTCCGGGCGCGGCGAGGACGAGGCGGCC
>NZ_JBFUES010001910.1:0-546 GCF_056403875.1 Bradyrhizobium sp. P2_E8 | reverse complement strand
AGCCAATCCTGATCAATGCGCTGCGCGAGGCGATCGAGGACGATCCCTGGGACGCGCCGGCAGCACCGCAACTTGCCGCAGACGGATTGATCGACCGGCACTTCCTCGACGATCAGCGGGAGCTGCTCGGGCCTGCGCAAATCGAAAAGCTCCGCCATCTGCTGGGCGAGACCAGCGCAAGATTGATCGACGACGTCGCCAAGGCTGCGGCGGCCAGCGATCACGCGCAGCTCGCACGATCTGCGCACCAGCTCGGCAGCGCGGCGAGCGCGCTCGGGCTCGTCCGCCTGTTCGATCGCTGCCGCGACGTCGAGCTGGCGGCGCCCGCGATGTCATCGCCTGAGTACCAAAATGCTGCGCGCGAACTCGCCGAGCTTCAGCAGGCGTCGATGCGCGCGCTGGACGATCTGCTTCAGCCCGCCGAACAAGGTTCGGTCAGCTAGATTTGCCCAGATGGAGATCTTCGAACTTTGCCCGGCCGGCGATGTGCTTCCGGCCGGACCAACGCGCCAAAGGGATCAACTCCTTTGGTGTACAGCTGTCACG
>NZ_JBFUES010001909.1:0-546 GCF_056403875.1 Bradyrhizobium sp. P2_E8 | reverse complement strand
GTGTTATCTACCCCCGATGGCATCTATCCTGAGTACTTTCATCCTGCCGGTGGCGGCCGGCGCCGTGGCGTTGGTGCTGCTGCTCGGTCTCGTCAACATGATGCGGGGCGGCTCGCCCAACACCTCGCAGAAGCTGATGCGCTGGCGCGTGCTGCTTCAGTTCGTGGCGATCGTCATTGCCATGATCGCGGTCTGGGCGATGGGGCGCTGAACATGGTTGTGCTGAATCGCATCTATACGAAGACCGGTGACGACGGCACGACAGCGCTCGGCTCGGGCGAACGTCGTCCGAAATACGATCTGCGCATCGAAGCCTATGGCACCGTGGACGAGACCAATGCCGCGATCGGCGTCGTGCGTCTCCATACCCATGATACGCCCGAGCTCGATGCGATGCTCGGCCGCATCCAGAACGATCTGTTCGATCTCGGCGCCGACCTCGCGGTGCCGGAACGGGAGGGCAAGGAAACTAAAAAGGCGGAACGGCTGCGGGTGGTGGCAAGCCAGGTCGAGCGGCTCGAGCACGACATCGACGCGCTCAACGAC
>NZ_JBFUES010001908.1:0-548 GCF_056403875.1 Bradyrhizobium sp. P2_E8 | reverse complement strand
GCTCGGCAACGAATTCGATGCCGCGATGCTGGCGCGATCCTGCGAAGGCAAGACCACGAGCCTGAAGGCCGCGCTGCTCGACCAGCGCGTGGTGGCCGGGCTCGGCAACATCTATGTCTGCGAGGCCTTGCATCGCTCGCATCTGTCGCCGCGCCGGATCGCCGCGACGCTGTCGACCAGGAAGGGCGAGCCGACAGACCATGCGAAGAGATTGGTCGGTGCGATCCACACCGTGCTGAACGACGCCATCAAGGCCGGCGGCTCGTCACTGCGCGACCATCGCCAGACCACAGGCGAGCTCGGCTACTTCCAGCATTCGTTCAAGGTCTATGACCGCGAAGGCGAGACCTGCAAGACGCCTGCCTGCGGCGGCACGGTCAAGCGCTTCAACCAGAACGGCCGTTCGACCTTCTGGTGTCGGAAATGTCAGAAGTGACGACTAAGCCCGCGGCCAAACGGCCGTGAGTCTGTGTGAGCATGACGAGCCCACCACGAGCGTCATTGCGAGCGTAGCGAAGCAATCCAGACTGTCACCGCGGAGGGATTCT
>NZ_JBFUES010001907.1:0-548 GCF_056403875.1 Bradyrhizobium sp. P2_E8 | reverse complement strand
GTGATAGCCGCAGACGACGGTGTCGCCTTCGAGCCGTCCCTTCGACAGCGGCACCAGGCGATGCCAGCAGGCATCCTCCAGCGCAGCGACCGAGCCGTCGGCCTTCCGGTACATCACAACGTGCTTGCCGCAGATCGTCCGCGGCAGCAGCGCCGGCTTCACCTCGGCGTCCCAGGCGGCGGCGTACCAGGCGTTCATGGGGAAGGGCTTTGTCACTGGTCTCACTCCCAAGGCTCATGAATACGTTATGTATACAATATCAAGGGTGGAAGTGTCATTCAAGGCCTGAATTGGCGTATCTTAATACCTATATGTAAAACGATGTATACAGAATTGACCCCACCGTCATTCCCGGCGGAGGCGGGGAATCCAGTACTCCGCGGCGTCACACAACTTCCGCCGCGGCGTGCTGGATCACCCGCTTTCGCGGGTGATGACAGCGCGCGATAAGGAACACCCTCCCCTGGAGGGGGAGGGTAAGAGGCGTCCTCGCCGGCAGTTACGCGCCGAACACCTTCGCCAGCCCGGCCTGGGCTTCTTCCTGAATC
>NZ_JBFUES010001906.1:0-550 GCF_056403875.1 Bradyrhizobium sp. P2_E8 | reverse complement strand
TCGCCGGTCCGCGCATCTATCCCTCCGGTGCCATCATCACCATCACCAGCGGCCATGGCGACTTTCGGCAGCTCTCCGATCTGCCGCGAACCATCGGCGGCATGCTCAGCCGCATGGAGCTGACCGGCGGCAGCATGGTCGCCGACAGTCCCGACGAGGTGCGCGTGCGCGCGCGCGAGCAGCTCATGCAGGGCGCCTCGCAGGTCAAGCTCACGGCGGGCGGCGGCGTCGCCTCGCCCTTCAGCCCGCTCGACGTCTCCACCTTCACCGAGCCCGAGCTGCGCGCGGCGGTCGAGGCCGCCGACAATTGGGGCACCTATGTCGCCACGCACGCCTATACACCGGTCGCGATCCAGCGCTCGATCGCAGCCGGCGTGAGATGCATCGAGCATGGTCACCTCATGGACGAGGCCAGCGCGAAACTGATCGCGGAGAAGGRCATCTGGCTCAGCACGCAGCCGTTCCTGGATGTCGCCGCCGCAAGCGCGCTCGGACCTGCGGAGCAGGACAAGATGCGGCAGGTGGTCGCCGGCACCGACCGCGTCTATGC
>NZ_JBFUES010001905.1:0-551 GCF_056403875.1 Bradyrhizobium sp. P2_E8 | reverse complement strand
GCTCGGCGTCGATGCGCGCCAATTCCGCCATGTCGCCCTTGGCGCGCGCGGCGAGCTTTCGCTGCCCGCGCGGCGCTTGCAGGATGTGTAGGGCAAACGACATGCCGTCGCGCATCTGCCGCGGCTCCGGCACCGGCGCGAGGATGTCGACGGAGCTGACCGCCGCCGACAGCGTGGCGTCCTGGCCCTGCTTGTCGAGCAGGGCCCGGGCCCGATCGAGCGCGCCGGGCCCGGCATCAATCAGCGCCAGCATCGAGCCGAAGGCCGGATCGGCCTGGCCGTCCCGCGCGGCGGCGGCGGCGAGGTCGAACAGCTGGCTGTCATTGGCGTGGACGGCGCCGATCTTCTCCTGACCGGCAGATCTGAATGTTGCGAGCTTCACCTTGAGCACCCCTTGCTATCGTTTCAAATATATGATCAGATAAAATATCGATAAACAAGACTGAAAAATACAAATTTTGGAGAGCGCGGTGAGGCGAACGCAGATAGGGGCGATGTTGGCGGGTCTCGCGCTCGGAGTTGGGGTGTCTGTTGCCTTGACGGCGCCAGCG
>NZ_JBFUES010001904.1:0-552 GCF_056403875.1 Bradyrhizobium sp. P2_E8 | reverse complement strand
GGTGATGGTCACCGTCACCGTCCCCGTCGCCGTGCCGTCCTGGCTCGTCACCGTGAAGGTGTCGGTCACGACCTGACCCGCGGTCAGTTCGTTGTGCGCGCCGTTGCCGGTGTAGGTCCAGGCGCCGTCCGCGTCGATCGAGAAGTCGCCATAGGTGCCGGCCGCATTGGTCTGCGCCACCACATGCGCTTCACCCGAGTCAGGGTCGGTGATCGTCAGCTGGCCGCTGGTATTCAGCGCCGCTGCCGTGTCGCCTTCCGTCACAGACTTCGAGTCCGAGCTCACCGTCGCCGCATCATTGGTCCCGGTGATGGTCACCGTCACCGTCCCCGTCGCCGTGCCGTCCTGGCTCGTCACCGTGAAGGTGTCGGTCACGACCTGACCCGCGGTCAGTTCGTTGTGCGCGCCGTTGCCGGTGTAGGTCCAGGCGCCGTCCGCGTCGATCGAGAAGTCGCCATAGGTGCCGGCCGCATTGGTCTGCGCCACCACATGCGCTTCACCCGAGTCAGGGTCGGTGATCGTCAGCTGGCCGCTGGTATTCAGCGCCGCTGC
>NZ_JBFUES010001903.1:0-552 GCF_056403875.1 Bradyrhizobium sp. P2_E8 | reverse complement strand
GCTTTTGCCCCTTGAAAAGCGGCCTTGCAGTCCCCATCTAGTCTTTAACGGCGACGTTGAGAGATAAACTCCGGCGCTGGAACGACCTTGGAATAGCTCAGGCCGCGCCGGATGTACGCGCGGTCCGCCGTTCCGGGGTCGTTGGCATTTTGGGGGCCCTTTTTGGCCCTTCCCCTTGGAAACCCCGGCTTGGCAGCGCAGGACGCGGCGGATATACGCTGCCGTCATGAATGAAGCGATCAGACCGGGCTCCGACAACCCGCCCCAGGCTCAAGAGGGGCCGGAACTGTCGGTCATCGTCCCGACCTTCAACGAGCGCGACAACGTCACGGTGCTCTACCGGCGCCTGGAGGCGACGCTCCCCAACGTCGCCTGGGAGGTCGTGTTCGTTGACGACAATTCACCCGACGGCACCTGGGACGTCGTGCGCGCGCTGGCGCAGCGTGACAGCCGCGTGCGCTGTGTCCGCCGCATCGGCCGCCGCGGCCTGTCCGGCGCCTGCATCGAGGGCATCCTGGCCTCCAGCGCGCCCTTTGTCGCTGTGATCGACGC
>NZ_JBFUES010001902.1:0-552 GCF_056403875.1 Bradyrhizobium sp. P2_E8 | reverse complement strand
CTCTCGACGGACTTGATGTCGGAGATCTTGGTCCCCTTCACCGCCATCAGCTGATGGCGAACCGGCAAGAACCATTCGCCGATGATGAACAGCCCGGAGGCCGGCAGGAGGTGATGGATGTCGGCGACGCGGCCGGCGACCGAGTTCTCGATCGGGATCATGCCGAGATCGGCCTCGCCCGACGAGATCGCCGACAGGGCGTCCTCGAAGGTGGCGCAGGGCATCGGCTCGGCGTCGGGATAGGCCTCGACGATGGCGATGTGGGAATTGGCTCCGGGTTCGCCCTGGAATGCGATCTTCATCTTGCTCATGGTCGGCCTTGTAGCAGCGGCTCAGGATTTGGAAAGGATGCTGCGGGCGGTTTCGAGATCGGGCGGTGTGTCAACGCCGCGGGGCACGCTGTCGACGATCATGATGTCGATGCGCATGCCGGCCTCCACCGCCCGGAGCTGTTCCAGGCTTTCCTGCAGTTCTAGGGGCGAGGGCGGCAGCGACACAAACCGCTCCAGCGCAGCGCGGCGGTAGGCGTAAAGGCCGATGTGGTGGTAACGC
>NZ_JBFUES010001901.1:0-552 GCF_056403875.1 Bradyrhizobium sp. P2_E8 | reverse complement strand
ATCGCGACCTGCGGGATGCCTTGCGACGACATCTGCGCCTGGTTGTAGAAGATGCGGCCGAAATGGCGCTCGTCCGGAAAGATCTCGTCCTGGAGTGGCAGGAAGGCGCCGCCGGAATCCACCATGTAGACGCAGGGGAGATTGTTCTGCCGCGCGATGTCCTGCGCGCGCAGATGCTTCTTCACGGTCATCGGATAATAGGTGCCGCCCTTGATGGTGGCGTCGTTGGCGACGATCACGCATTCACGGCCCGAGATGCACCCCACGCCTGTGACGACGCTCGCCGAATGCACGTCGCCGCCATAGAGGCCGTAGGCCGCCAGCGGCGACAGCTCCAGGAACGAGGTCCCGGGATCGACCAGCAGGTCAACGCGCTCGCGCGCCAGCATCTTGCCGCGCGAGGTGTGGCGGTTGCGCGAGACCTCGCCGCCGCCGCCGGCAACCTGGCTGAGCTTTTCGCGCAGGTCCGCGACAAGCGAGCGCATGGCCTCGGCATTGCGGGCAAAGTCTGATGAAGACGGATCGATGCTGGAATGGAGCGGCATGTTGTCC
>NZ_JBFUES010001900.1:0-553 GCF_056403875.1 Bradyrhizobium sp. P2_E8 | reverse complement strand
GCGGGCGACGGTCATCGAGAGCGTGATGCCGCCGGCAACGCCGATGGCGCCGCCGAGCAGGCAGAGGACGAGCGCCTCGCAGAGAAACTGGAGGCGGATGTCCCGCATCCGCCCGCCAAGCGCGCGGCGAATCCCGATCTCCCGCGTGCGCTCGGTGACCGAGACGATCATGACATTCATGATGCTGATGCCGCCGACGAGCAGCGAGACCGAGGCGATGGCGACGAGCAGGAGCGCCACGGTGCGGATCGCGCCCTGCTGCGCTTCCATGGCGGCGGCCGGATCCTGGACCTTGAAGTCGTCCTCCTGGCCGGCGGGGACACGGTGGCGCTGCCGCAGCAGGCTTTCGATCTCCGATCGCGCGCCCGCCATCTGACCGTCCGCGGCCACCTTGGCAATGATGTAGGCGACCGAATCCCGGTTGATGTTGCTCGCGCTGCCGAGGAAGCGCAGCTTGGCCGTGCTGAGCGGCACGAAGGCGACGTCGTCCTGCGCCGGGCCCTTGCGATCGAGCACGCCGACCACTTCGAGCGGCACCTTCATGATCCTGATC
>NZ_JBFUES010001899.1:0-555 GCF_056403875.1 Bradyrhizobium sp. P2_E8 | reverse complement strand
GATGGGAGCCGTATCTCTATGGCGCGCTCGCGGCGTTGGCCTATCTCGAGGCGGGGCCAGAGGCCGCCTTCATCTATTTCCAGTTCTGATGATGGCACAGATGTCCGGACTTCCATGGTTGATCAGATGTGCGGGTGCAGCCGTGGCGCTGCTGCTGGTCTGCGGTCTTGCCACGGCGCGGTTCGGCTCCGCGCTCCAGCAGCCGTCCGTCACGACCCGCGACGGCAGCCTCATCACCCTCCACCGCTATCTGAGAGAGCCGGTTCCGGACATCGTGCTGGTCGGCAGCTCGGTCGCCTGGCGGCTCAAGGAGGAATATTTCTCGCTTCCCCGTTTCCGCAATCTTGCGCTGGCCGGAGGCTCGCCGGTGACCGTCCTCGAGATCCTCGCGAAACAGCCGAGCTTGCCGAAGATCATCCTGATCGAGACGAACATCCTGTCGCGCGAGCCCGACAGCGAGCTGATCGGACAATTCTCCGGTCGCACGCGCGCGGAAGCGCCGTTCCTGCGTCCCGTGCGCGCGGCGGTTGCGGTCCACGAGACGTGGAATCACGC
>NZ_JBFUES010001898.1:0-557 GCF_056403875.1 Bradyrhizobium sp. P2_E8 | reverse complement strand
GAAGAGCCCCTTCTGATAGGCGTAGCCCATCATCATCATGTTGGTGGCGATGCTGTCGCCGAGGAGTTGCTCGGCCGGCTTGGTGAAGTCGAAGAAGACGGAGTCCTTGTGCAGCGCCGTCTCCAGCAATCCGTTCAGCTTGCGGGTCTGGAAGTTGAAGTCGCGGTTGAGGACGAAGTCGGCGGTGGGAATGACGTGGCTGTTGATGATGCCGCGGGTGCGGCTGGTGTCGCAGAGCGAGATCGTGTCCTTGGCGACCGCGACCACCTCGTCGGCGGCGAGGACGAGATCTGCCGTGCCGGTGACGATGCGCGAACACGTTACCTCGGCCGGATGATCCGACAGGCGGACGTGGCTGAGCACCGCCCCGCCCTTTTGCGCGAGGCCCGACATGTCGAGGATCATCGAGGCCTTGCCCTCGATGTGGGCGGCCATGCCGAGCAGCGCGCCGATAGTGAGCACGCCGGTGCCGCCAACGCCGCCGACGGCGATGTTGTAGGGCTTGTCCAGCGTCGGGCGCGAGGCCGGCTCCGGCAGCGCGCCGATCTCTTCAAGCT
>NZ_JBFUES010001897.1:0-557 GCF_056403875.1 Bradyrhizobium sp. P2_E8 | reverse complement strand
GCCGGACGTAGAAGCTCACATCGGCAATGGCGACGTTGACGATGAAGCCGCCCTTGTTGTTGGGATCGTCATCGGCCTGCGCATGCACCGCGTCGTCATGATCTTTCGCATCGGGCGGATCGATGGTGACGAGCGGAACGTCGCGCCAGTCCTCGCGCCCCTTCAGGTTCGCGGGTTCTGCGGCTTCCGCCTCGCGCTCTGCCGCGGGGCGGAATTGCAGGGGGATGTCGTGCGCGTAGATCGCGATCAGGCTGATCGCCTTCTCCGACTTGACCGAGCCGAGCTTCTCCTTGACGCGGCCTGAGGCGAGGCCAAAGGCGCGCGAGCGGATGATGTCGACGCTGACGAGGTCGCCGTCCCGCGCGCCTTGCGTGTCGGCCGCGGCAATGTTCAGCTCGCGGTCGGCAGACTTCTTGTCGACCGGGATCAGCCGTCCGCCACCTTCCGGCAGCTCGCGGAATACGCCGAGGATGCGGCTCTTGGCCTTGTCGAAGACCTTGATGATGTGGCCGCGATAGGCCGGGCCTTCGGCCTCGTCGAGGCGCTCGACGCGCAGC
>NZ_JBFUES010001896.1:0-559 GCF_056403875.1 Bradyrhizobium sp. P2_E8 | reverse complement strand
ATATGGTTCATTGTAGCCATGGTCGGGTGCGGGCCGGTATTGGATCGGCGGCCCGGATGGTGCGTAGGCAAAACCCGAAGCGGGATCTGAGGCCACCATCCCCCGATCGGCACGAACAACAACGTGCGGCCGGTGCGCGTGGTGCACCGTAGCCGAGTTCGCGGATGCCGCTAGGGTGATCAAAAGGCTCAACGCCAAAATAGAACGCATTGCTTTTTCTCCAATCGAGAACCACGCCTTCTTAGCTAGGAATCGGGTCGCGCCGTCCCAACGAGTGCGGCTTCACGATTAGTCAAATCGGTGGCATCACGCGCGCCGGGCCTGTACTTCATCCTGGTTAGGAAAATCCTATGACCGGTCCGGCGCCTGCGAGAACGCGATTGTCTCAAAACGATTTGAGAAAGGCCCTGCGGCCGGCCGGTTTCCGCAATGAGGACGATCTGAGGTTGGCGGAATTTCCGCAGTTGGCCCGTTTGAGACCTTGCGATGGGCCTTGAAGATGTCCGCTCATCGAGGGGTGACCGGAAGTCATAGCGGGAGGAGTAAATCGACGCGATTG
>NZ_JBFUES010001895.1:0-560 GCF_056403875.1 Bradyrhizobium sp. P2_E8 | reverse complement strand
CGTGCAGGCCATGGTCGTGATTGTGCGATGCAATGGAAATCGCGCGGTAGATCGATTGAGCACGGGGCGGTGGCGAACCATCCCTTTGGCTGGTCCGCCCGCGCACGCTGCACTGCTACGGCCGCGCGACCCGCACGCCATCCGCGCCGATCGCGCCGAACATACCGGCGATGATCTCCGGTGTCGGCTGCATGCCGCCGAGCGACCAGTGTGCCGGCTCCTGCTCCTCGATCCTGACCCAGACGTTGCGGCGGAAATCCGGGTTGCCCTGCCCTTCGACCTCGACCAGGAGGTCGGTGACGCGTTCGAGCAGCGTCTTCTTCTGCGCGGCATCCAGGATGCCGCGGACGGTGGAAATGGTGACGTAAGGCATGTCTCTCTCCAATCATGTCGTGTGACGACGGAGCGAATTTGGACCTGACGCCCTCGGCAAGGCAGTGGCGGACAAGCCAGAGATCGGGCAATTTCCGCCACGCATCGCCCGCGCCGATCGGATAGGATCGGCCGGCCACTGCCCGGAGTTCCCATGAAGCTCGCAGTTCTCGCGCTGGAAGGTTGCA
>NZ_JBFUES010001894.1:0-561 GCF_056403875.1 Bradyrhizobium sp. P2_E8 | reverse complement strand
GCTTTGCGAAGCGCTGGCGCTGCATTGCGATCTCTCCGGAGAAGCGGTGAAAGCCGAAGCGCGGCGGTTGCTCGATATCGTCGGCATTCCCGACGCAGGCCGGCGGCTGTCCGCCTATCCGCACGAATTCTCCGGCGGTCAGGTCCAGCGCATCATGATCGCGATGGCGCTTGCCGGAAATCCCGATTTGCTGATTGCGGACGAGCCGACCACTGCGCTCGACGCCACCATTCAGGCCCAGATCCTGGAGCTGCTCTCGTCGATCCGCCGCGAGATGAGCATGGCGATGGTCCTGATCAGCCATGACCTCGGCGTCGTCGCGGAGAATTGCGACCGCGTCGCGGTGATGTATGCCGGCCGTATCATCGAGGAGGCGCCGGCCAACCAGCTCTTCGCCGATCCCGTGCATCCCTATGCGCAGGGCCTGATCGGCGCGCTGCCGCCGCTCGACGGACCGCGGCGGCGTCTCACCGCCATTCCCGGCACGGTGCCCGATCCCGCGAATATGCCCGATGGCTGCGCGTTCGCGCCGCGCTGTGCGTTGGCGGCTGAGCCGTGCGG
>NZ_JBFUES010001893.1:0-562 GCF_056403875.1 Bradyrhizobium sp. P2_E8 | reverse complement strand
ACCTAGACGCGTCGGGAAAGCTCGTCTCGGTGATCCGAACCCACGCCGACGGCACCCTGGCCTACACCCAGGTGATCAACAGCGACGGCAGCAGCGCGGTCAGCTCCTACAATGCGGCCGGCGTTAAGATGGTGGAAACCGACACCCAGGCCGACGGCAGCAAGGACGTCTTTACCTACAATATCACCGGCCAGAGCTACACGGCCGAGCACGACATCTACGACGCGACGGGATTCCTCACCACGATCGTGCGCACCCACGCCGACGGCAGCCTTGCCTTCAAGCTGGTTCAGTCGAAGGACGGCACCAAGACCACCGACCTGTATGACGCCAAGGGCATCGTCACCAGTGAGATCGTGCAGAAGGCCGACGGCTACTACGCGACGACCGTCTTCACCAACGGGGTGAAGACCAAGGCCTACGTCCAGAACGCCGACCACAGCCAGGATAACTACACGATCGTGCAGAAGGCCGACGGCTACTACGCGACGACCGTCTTCACCAACGGGGTGAAGACCAAGGCCTACGTCCAGAACGCCGACCACAGCCAGGACAACTACAT
>NZ_JBFUES010001892.1:0-564 GCF_056403875.1 Bradyrhizobium sp. P2_E8 | reverse complement strand
CATCAGCACAACAGAAAAACGGCGGGCTTTCGGCCCGCCGTTTTCGTTGGATGGATGCCCGGGTCAGGCCCGGGCATGACGATCCGATTTAATTGTCCAGGAAGCTCCGCAGCTTCCGCGACCTCGACGGATGCTTCAGCTTCCGCAGCGCCTTGGCTTCGATCTGACGGATGCGCTCGCGCGTCACCGAGAACTGCTGGCCGACTTCTTCCAGCGTGTGGTCGGTGTTCATGCCGATGCCGAAGCGCATGCGCAGCACGCGCTCTTCGCGCGGGGTGAGCGAGGCGAGCACGCGCGTGGTGGTCTCGCGCAGGTTCGACTGGATCGCGGCGTCGATCGGCAGGATCGCGTTCTTGTCCTCGATGAAATCGCCGAGGTGTGAATCCTCTTCGTCACCGACGGGCGTCTCGAGCGACAACGGCTCCTTGGCGATCTTGAGGACCTTGCGCACCTTCTCCAAGGGCATGCCGAGCTTCTCGGCGAGCTCTTCCGGGGTCGGCTCGCGGCCGATCTCGTTGAGCATCTGGCGGCTCGTGCGCACGATCTTGTTGATCGTCTCGATCA
>NZ_JBFUES010001891.1:0-567 GCF_056403875.1 Bradyrhizobium sp. P2_E8 | reverse complement strand
CGCCTGCGGCGCGCTGTCCCAGCCGCCGTTCGGGGCCGGGACGTTGACGGCGTCGTCGGGCTGCGGTTCGGCGCTGAAGGTCTGGATCGCGAGCTTGGCGGCGGCGAGCGATTGCGGGTCGAGGCGCTTGGCCACGTCGTCGCGCTTGCCCGCCGCGTCCGCATCGCCCTGGGCGGCTGCGAGGCTGAACCATTTGTAGGACTCGGCGAGGTTCTGCTCGACGCCGATGCCGCGGGCATAGAGGATGCCGAGATTGAACTGGCTGTCGGCGACGCCGCGGTCGGCCGCCTTCCGGAACCACTGCGCCGCGCGATTGTAATTGGCACCGCGTCCGCCGCCGTCGGCATCGAGCACCGCGAGATTGTGCATCGCCTTGGCGCTGCCGCGCTCGGCGGCCTGCGTGTAGTAGCGGCGGGCGATGTCGGCGTCCTTCTTCACCCCGAGGCCCTTCTCGTAGAGCGTGCCGAGGCGGAAGGTTGCGGGCACCACGCCGGCCTGCGCCGCGCGGTCGTACCATTTCGCAGCTTCGTCGTAGTTTGCAGCGACGCCCTTGCCTTCGGCAAAGCG
>NZ_JBFUES010001890.1:0-569 GCF_056403875.1 Bradyrhizobium sp. P2_E8 | reverse complement strand
CCTTCGGCCGGCACCGTGATCATGGTGGCGACGCGGCGCCAGCACGGGAATGACAGGCCCTCGATCATCTCCTCGTCGGTGACGACGTCATAGCTGCCCGCGGGCAGCAACCGGTCGATGCCGTGGATGCGGAACGGATGCCTGAAGGTGACGGTTTCTCGGCGCGAACGGATGGTCATGGACGCCTGCCTTTCTGCGAGCGGAGCCCCAACCGACACCGGCTTGCCGTGAGCATGCGCTCCCAGGGCGGCAATAGCCAGCAATATCGTCACCACGCCGCGCGCAGCCGAGGGCGTAGGCGACGCGCGCCGTATTAGTCCTCGCTATCGGCGTGGGGCAGGCGTAGGCTCGCTCCTATCACCGCACTTCCTGCAACGGCATCGACCGGTGACTGAGGGTCACGTGCGCTCCCGCCGTAGGACCAGTTAACAGAGCATGGTGTCGTCATGCCCTGGCAGGAGCGTGCGATGCCGCGGTTTCGCGTCTCGGAATGGATCGTTCCACAGGTCGACGTCGCGCTGTTCCTTCTGCTCCTGGTCTGCGCGGCGGCCATCCTCAATGGCTAGGAC
>NZ_JBFUES010001889.1:0-569 GCF_056403875.1 Bradyrhizobium sp. P2_E8 | reverse complement strand
GTCTATTGCTGGCGCGTTCGGCTCGATCCATCCGCGCGAGAGTCAAAGCGTCATGCGTCAACAGTTCAGTCCTGCCCGGCTTCTCGCATCTGCCTCGCTCGTCGCGGTGGTGGCCATGAGCCTCGGCGGCTGCACGGCAATGTCAAAGCTCTCCGACGTGACCGGCTCGATCGGGTCGCGCGCGGAGGCCCCTCCCAGCGATCCCGCGCGCGCCGCCGAAGTCTATGGCGAGCGTTATCGTGCCAATCCCAAGGACACCGAGGCGGCGCTCGGCTATGGCCAGGCCTTGCGCGCCAACGGCCAGCGCGCCCAGGCCGTCGCCGTCCTCGAGCAGGCGACCATCGCCAATCCCGGCAACAAGCCGCTGCTCGCCCAGTACGGCCGTGCACTCGCCGACAACGGCAATTTCCAGCAGGCCTTCGACGTGYTGTCGAAAGCGCATTCTCCCGACAATCCGGACTGGCGCCTGCTCTCGGTGCAGGGCACGGCGCTCGATCAGATGGGTCGTCACGAGGAGGCGCGCTCGTATTATGCGAGTGCGCTGAAGATCGCGCCGGGCGATCCCGGCG
>NZ_JBFUES010001888.1:0-569 GCF_056403875.1 Bradyrhizobium sp. P2_E8 | reverse complement strand
GACCAAGGTCGCCGGCGCGCGGGCGTTCGTTCCCAGCGTGATCAACGTGCGCGGCAACGTCATCCCGCTTGCGGACCTGCGCATCCGCTTCGGCATGCCGCAGCTCGACAACTCGGCCGACACGCGCATCGTCGTCATCGAGCTGCAGCTCGACGGCGAGCCTGTCCTGGTCGGCGTCACCGCCGACAAGGTCTACGAGGTCACGGAGATCTCGCAGACCGACGTGCAGCAGACGCCGCGCGTCGGCATGCACTGGAAGCCGGAGTTCATTCGCTTCATCGCCAAATGGCGTGAAGAGTTCGTCATCGTTCCCAACATGGAACGTATTCTGAATTGAAATGAGTCCCAGGGGTGGGACTTGAGGTTTAGGGGCTGGAAATGAGATTTACGGTCAAAGCGAAGCTGGCCAGCGCATTCGGTGTGGTCCTGTTGCTCTCGATGGCGGCGGGCGGCCTCGCTTATGTGAAACTGAGCGAGATGATCGACACCGCCGACAGCCTCGTGTCGCGCGCCGGCCGGATGGATCGTGCGGCGGAAATCGAAAAGGGAATTCTGTCCCAGGTTCGGGC
>NZ_JBFUES010001887.1:0-570 GCF_056403875.1 Bradyrhizobium sp. P2_E8 | reverse complement strand
GCGCGGTCCGGAAAGAGGAGACCAGGATCCGCGCGCGGGTCAGGGAGCTGCTCGACCTCGTGCAGCTCGACTGGCTTGCCGATCGTTATCCGAGCCAGCTCTCCGGCGGCCAGCGCCAGCGCATCGCGCTCGCCCGTGCGCTCGCGATCGAGCCGCGCATCCTGCTGCTCGACGAGCCGTTCGGTGCGCTCGATGCCAAGGTGCGGAAAGAGCTGCGCCGATGGCTGCGCTCGCTGCATCACGAGATCAACGTCACCTCGATCTTCGTCACCCACGACCAGGAGGAGGCGCTGGAAGTCGCCAACCGCGTCGTGGTGATGGACAAGGGCAGGATCGAGCAGATCGGCTCGCCCGATGACGTCTACGAGAGCCCCGCGACCGCCTTCGTCCACGGCTTCATCGGCGAATCCATCGAGCTTCCGGTCCAGATCGCCAACGGCGTGGTCCAGCTCGGCGACCGGCCGCTCCAGCTTGCGGCAGACGGCCTTGCTCCTGGCGCGTCGAAACTGTTCGTGCGGCGACATGACATGCTGGTCGGCCCGCCCGGCAGCGGCGCCTTCGAAGGCGCCG
>NZ_JBFUES010001886.1:0-571 GCF_056403875.1 Bradyrhizobium sp. P2_E8 | reverse complement strand
GTGCCGGCGCATCATCCGCAAGCTCGGCATCAAGCCGATCGTGCACGCCGACACCGCCGGCAGCGCCCGCGACATCTCCGAGCGCAAGGACAAGAGTGTCGCCGCGATCGCCTCGCGCCTGGCCGCAAAAATCTACGGCCTCGACATCCTCGCCGAGGACATCGAGGACGAGGCCCACAACACCACGCGCTTCGTGGTGCTGGCGCGCGAGCCGAAATGGGCGGCGCAGGGCTCGGGCTCGCTGGTCACCACCTTTGTATTCCGCGTGCGTAACCTTCCCGCCGCGCTCTACAAGGCGCTCGGCGGCTTTGCTACCAACGGCGTCAACATGACCAAGCTCGAGAGCTACATGGTCGACGGCAATTTCTTCGCCACGCAGTTTTACGCCGACGTCGACGGCCACCCTGAAGACAAGGGCCTCGCCTTCGCGATCGAGGAGCTGAAATTCTTCTCGCGCGAATTCCGCATCGTCGGCGTGTATCCGGGGCACCCGTTCCGGGCGACGTTCAGCGAGACACAGCAGGATTGATTGCGTGTCCCGGACGCGCGAAGCGCGAGCCGGGACCCAGAA
>NZ_JBFUES010001885.1:0-572 GCF_056403875.1 Bradyrhizobium sp. P2_E8 | reverse complement strand
GCTGCCAGGCACCTGCAAGCGGCGGACGCGCGGAAAGGTGAAGGGGTCGTAGAGCGAGCGGCCTCAACAATCCCGTCATTGCGAGCGCAGCGAAGCAATCCAGGGTGTCTCCGCGGAGGGATTCTGGATTGCTTCGCTGCGCTCGCAATGACGGTGTTCGGCTACGACACTTTCACGCCGTTGTTTGCGACAATTCGCAAGTTCGGCCTCAGCGTCTCTTCCAGCTCCGATTTCAATTCGTGGACGCGCGGATCCGTCGAGTGTGCCGCGCAGACTGCGTATTGGTGGACCGATTGCGCCAAGGCGCGCCGCGCTTCCGGGGTTCGCGTCACCTCGGGCTTTGACAGCCGCAGCACGATCGCTGCGAGATTCACCAGCATCTCGTCCAACGCGACATCAATGGTCCGAAGATTACGCATCACTCACTCCCTGGGAGGGCAACAGCGGACCCAGGGATGCGTTCCGGGCCGGACCGGACATGGTTAACCCTTCGTAAACGTCTTGTTCCTGCCGATCGCCGCGCTAGGCTAGCTGCGAAACAAAGAAAATCGAGGGGAGGGACCATCATGGAT
>NZ_JBFUES010001884.1:0-574 GCF_056403875.1 Bradyrhizobium sp. P2_E8 | reverse complement strand
ATCTTGCAAGTGCTTGCCAGATTGACCGCGGCCTCGCGCTACATTCGCGACAACTGTTTCCCAGGCAAGACGGCCGTTAATTTTCTTGAGCCTATCGGTGCCTCCGGGCGCGCTTGGAAAAGAACGCCAGGCACCGCCTGTCGATTCAAAAAAGGCCTGAGTGGCAGATCGTGCGGCCTTTGCAAGCTCGGAAAGCGAAATTCGAGTTTTGGACACCCGCAATTTTGCCTTCTCGAACATGCTGTTCCGGGCTCTGCGCCCAAAGCCGTAGATTGAGGCGCGTGCACCRAAAGACCAGGAAAACCGTTAGCGGACCAATGCCAGCTACGGGCTTCGAGCGGAGTCGGTTCGGCCGACCGGCTGATCCGGCCCAGCAACTGGCGGTTAGTCGGGCCCGCGCCGGCGGGCGAGCATCGTATGCAACGTTGCATCTGGCCGGCGCGCGCCCATCGCCACAGTTTTGGTACAATTTCCGCCGTGCTACTTTCCCGCGCCTGTCGTCAAGCCACTCACAATATAGCGCTCAAGAAAGATGCCGACCAGGACGAGCGGGGCGATTGCCGCCGTCGACAGC
>NZ_JBFUES010001883.1:0-574 GCF_056403875.1 Bradyrhizobium sp. P2_E8 | reverse complement strand
CTCATCGGCAGGGATAGCGGAAGTTTGCAATTAGCTTCGACACCGCAGGTACTGGCTTCCAAGGGCGGGCGTCGGAAGCGTACTTCTGCGCCGAACCCGGTCGGTGATCGATTTGAATGATGCGGCAACACATCTCCCACCCGGTGCCCCAATTGTTGGGACCGCCGCACAGATGTGTGATGWACRTCACTGATCGTAGATTGCATTTGGCCATKSTGSGRATAATCTGACGCTATTGCATTCGGGGGCTGGAATGCGGCTTCGGCTGTTTGCTTTGTTGATYCTTRCGACGTGGCTTTCGACYGGGCTTGGGACCGGCTCTGCGCTGGCCGAGAAGCGCGTCGCGCTCGTGATGGGCAACTCGGCCTACAAGAACGTGGCGAGGCTCGCGAACCCCGCGAACGATGCCGCGCTGGTCGGCGGCATGTTCAGGAAGGCCGGCTTCGAGACGGTCGACGTCAGGCTCGACCTGAACGTGGTCGACATGCGCAAGGCGCTGCGCGAATTCGGCAGCAAGGCCCGCGAGGCCGATGTCGCGGTCATCTACTACGCCGGCCATGGCATCGAGCTTGAC
>NZ_JBFUES010001882.1:0-580 GCF_056403875.1 Bradyrhizobium sp. P2_E8 | reverse complement strand
GTCCCGGCCTTCGCCGGGACGACAGCGAGAGTGAAGCGCGGCTTTCGCGCCTCAGGCGCAGTCCTCGCTAGTTCACCACCCCCTGCGCGCCCCGAATCAGCTTCCCCGGCCGACGCCCTGTCGCCTCGCCGTGCCGCCGCGTCACCACGCCCGACACGATGGTCGCCTCATAGCCGTCGACGTCCTGCAACAGCCGCCGTCCGCCGACCGGCAGATCGTAATGCACCTTCGGCGGATGCAGATGCAGGCGGTCATAGTCGATCACGTTGACGTCGGCCTTGTAGCCGGGCGCGATCAATCCGCGATCGGTGAGGCCGACCGAGAGCGCGGTCTTGCGTGACTGCGCCGCGACCACGAACGGGATGGTGAGCTTCTCGCCGCGCTTGCGGTCGCGCGTCCAGTGCGTCAGCAGATAGGTCGGGAAGCTCGCATCGCAGATGATGCCGCAATGCGCGCCGCCGTCGGACAGGCCCGGCACCGATTGCGGATCGATCAGCATCTCGCGCGTCGCATCGAGATTGCCGTCGGCATAGTTGAGGAACGGCACGTAGAGCATGCCGCGGCCTTCGTCCGACAGCAT
>NZ_JBFUES010001881.1:0-580 GCF_056403875.1 Bradyrhizobium sp. P2_E8 | reverse complement strand
ACGTAGGGCAGCAGGCCCAGGAAGCGCGCGCGCTTGATGGCGCGGGCGAGCTMACGCTGCTTCTTCGCGGACACCGCGGTGATGCGGCTCGGCACGATCTTGCCGCGCTCGGAGACGTAACGCATCAGCAGCTTGGAGTCCTTGTAGTCGATCTTCGGAGCATTGGCGCCCGTGAACGGGCAGCTCTTGCGACGACGGAAAAACGGACGGCGTGCACCAGCTTCAGCCATTGATCTTACTCCCCATCCGTCGTGGTTTCGGCTTCTTCGCGCGGACGGCGCGGACYGCGATCACCGCGGAAGCCACCACCGTCGCGATCGCCGCCACGGAAACCACCCTCGCGGTCGCCACGGAAGCCGCCTTCGCGCTCGCCGCGGAAGCCGCCGCCACGGTCATCACGCTCGCGGTCGCGGTCGGCCTTGCGCATCATCGCGGACGGGCCTTCCTCGAGCTCCTCGACGCGGACGCTGAGATAGCGGATCACGTCTTCGCTGATGCGCTCCTGGCGCTCGATCTCGGCGATCGCCGCGGACGGCGCGTCGATGTTGAGCAGCACGAAGTGCGCCTTGCGGTTCTTGTT
>NZ_JBFUES010001880.1:0-581 GCF_056403875.1 Bradyrhizobium sp. P2_E8 | reverse complement strand
ACCTCTGGCAGGGCACGGGACTCGCCAACGTCATGCAGGGCCGCGACATGGTCGAGGTCGCCAATCTGCTCGGCATCGAAGCGATGACCGGGCATTGGGAATTCACCTATGGCGAGCAGGCGCTGCGCGACAATCTCGAGCGCTTCAAGGGCGATTTCCTGGCGCAGAACGTATTCCTGACCGAGGAAGCCGCGTTCAACGACGCCGCCGCCTTCGACAAGGCCACGGGGCGCGTCTTCAAGCCCTCCGTGATCAAGGAGCTCGGCGGTCACCGCGTCGCGATCGTCGGCCAGGCCTTCCCTTACGTGCCGATCGCGCATCCAAAACGGTTCACGCCGGACTGGACCTTCGGCATCCGCGAGGAAGAGCTTCAGAAGCATGTCGATGCGTTGCGCAACGCCGAGAAGGTCGATGCCGTCATCCTGCTTTCGCACAACGGCATGGACGTCGACCTCAAGCTCGCAAGCCGCGTCACCGGCATCGACGTCATCCTCGGCGGTCACACCCATGACGCCGTGCCGCAGCCGATTCCCGTGAAGAACGCCAGCGGCACCACGCTCGTCACCAATGCCGGCTCCAAC
>NZ_JBFUES010001879.1:0-581 GCF_056403875.1 Bradyrhizobium sp. P2_E8 | reverse complement strand
GGGGCACCATCGTCTACAAGCTGGTCGGCCCGATCACGCCGGACAATCTGCGCAGCGTGCTGCTGCCGCAGATGGAGAAGGCTTTGAAGGCGGGATCTTAGTACGGGTCTCGTGCCCCGGACGCTGCGCAGCGCTTCTTCAGCGGTGCGCTGCTGAGCCGGGGCCCAGGTCTCCACGACGGCACTCTTGGAAAGGTCTGGGTCCCGGCTCGCGCTTCGCGCGTCCGGGACACGAAACCATTTACCCCTTCCTCACATCCCCCGCTTCCGCCTCGCTCGTCTCCAGCGAGACCGGCTCGAGGTGGTAGCGCTTGGTCAGCGGCATCTGGGCGATGGCGAAGACCATGGTCAGCGGCGTCACGCCGAACACCTTGAAGTTCACCCAGAAATCCGTGCTCTGGGTGCGCCAGACGATCTCGTTCAGGACCGCCATGCCGGCGAAGAACAGCGCCCAGCGCAGCGTCAGGATGCGCCAGCCCTGCGGGGTCAGGTTGAACATCTGGTCGAACATGACGGCGATGAAGGAGCGGCCGAACAACAGCCCACCGCCGAGGATCGCGGCGAACAGGCCGTAGATGATGG
>NZ_JBFUES010001878.1:0-582 GCF_056403875.1 Bradyrhizobium sp. P2_E8 | reverse complement strand
CAGTACCACTGCATCTTTTTGAAAAGCTTGCCATCACACGGCCCGCGCGATGCAGTTCGAATGTCGGTAAGGGACCACAAACGGAGTTTTCGGTGACCTTGTACCGGTTGGCCATATCGGCCAGCACGGGTATAATTTTCTCGTTCCTTTTCTTTCGGGCGTTTTAGGAAGTTGTCATGGCGCCGCGCGAACATTGGCAGATGGATGCCAGCGCCCCTGAGCTCTATGAGCGCTATCTCGTCCCCGCCATCACGTCGATTTGGGCCAAGGATCTGCTCGACCGTACCAGACCGACAAGTGGGGAAAGCGTACTCGATGTCGCCTGCGGAACCGGGGTCGTGGCGCGGCTGTTGGATGAACGAGGGCACGTCGGGAGGTTGGTTGGCATAGACCTCAACACGGCGATGTTGACTGTGGCTCGGACGAAATCGACCAAGGTCGAGTGGATCGAAGGGAGTGCGCTGAACTTGCCATTCGAGGCGCATAGTTTCGATGTCGCGCTCTGCCAACTCGTGGATCGAAGGGAGTGCGCTGAACTTGCCATTCGAGGCGCATAGTTTCGATGTCGCGCTCTGCCAACTC
>NZ_JBFUES010001877.1:0-584 GCF_056403875.1 Bradyrhizobium sp. P2_E8 | reverse complement strand
ATCTTCCAGCTGCTGGACCATAACAGCGCCTGCGTGGTGGCGGCGAACCCGTCATATTCGCCGGCAATCACGACCCTGACGACGGTCTCGTCCGGCGTAGCGTTCGGCCGCACCAGCGTGATCTCGGCGGGCTCGACCCCGAGTTCGCCGATTGTAGCGGTGGATGCCGTACAGGGCAGGATGTCGCCGGCCTGGAGCGGCCGTCCGTGCCAGCCGCCGAACTCGCTGCGAAACTGCGTGCTGCGTGAGCCCAGCACCGTGGGCACGTCGATGCCGCCGCCGAATGTCAGGTAGCTTCGCGCGCCGCGGGGCATTGCCTTGACGGTCAGGATATCGCCAGTACGGGCGTGCGACCGCCACCATGGCGGGATCACGCGTCCGGCGATCTCCGCCTCGACGTCGGCGCCCGTGAGGGCAAAGGCCATGTCCCGGCCGAAACGAAGCTTGAACGGCAGCATCGGGATTTCGATGYCGGCGGAGTTCTCGTCGTTGCCGAGAAGGATGTTGCCGGCCCGCAGGGCGACATCGTCCATCGCACCCGACGTGCCGACCCCAAAGCGATACTGGTCGAAGCGGCCGAGATC
>NZ_JBFUES010001876.1:0-585 GCF_056403875.1 Bradyrhizobium sp. P2_E8 | reverse complement strand
GGTCGGCAGCGTCGAGACCTGGAAGCGCCAGGGCGACGTGCTGACGCTTCTCGGCCCCAAGCCGCTGCGCTTCCGCGTCAACGGGAATTAGCCATCGCTGTCATTCCCCGCGAAAGCGGGGAATCCAGTACGCCGCAGCTTCTCGATTCATCAAAACCGTCTCGGAGTACTGGATCGCCCGGTCAAGCCGGGCGATGACCGAGAGTTGATGTGCGGGTTACATCACTTCCACACCGACTTGTCGGCGTCCCAGCGCTGGCCTTTCAGCTCCTTTGCGAGCGCCTCGATCGAGCCGTTGTCGTCGGGCTGGTCGCCTTCCTCGTCGGCCGAAGCCTCGTCCGAGAGATTGAGCTTGGCGCCGCCGCTCTCGTCGGCGGTGGTGGTTGCGGGGCTGCCGATCCAGAGCATGAGCTTGTCGGTCGTGCCGGGCTTGTCGGGCGAGATGAGCCCTGCGACCTCGATCGTGTCGGTGAGATCGAGCGCCGGGAAATCCTGGTTCGGCCGCTTGAAGACCAGCTTGAGCTTGCCGGTGGCCGGGTTGAAGCTTTGCGAGACCGGCTTTGCCGCGAGCGTCCGGCTCAGCAC
>NZ_JBFUES010001875.1:0-585 GCF_056403875.1 Bradyrhizobium sp. P2_E8 | reverse complement strand
TTCGACGAACTCCTTTTCGCGGATCGACAGGAACTGCGCGCGCACGAGGCGGGCGACCGGCATCCAGCGCAGGCCCCCGATCACGAGCACGATCAGGATGAAGATGCCGCCCTCGGGTCCGAACGCGGCCTTGAGCCCGTCACGGAACAGATAGATCAGCAGCAGCAGCAGCGGCAGCTGTGGCAGCGACAGGAAGAGATCGGTGAGCCACATCAGCCCGTGACCGAGCGCACCGCGCGACATGCCGGCAAGCGCACCGATCAGCGTACCGACGAACACCGAGACCAGCATCGCGGCAAGGCCGACCGCGAGCGAGATGCGCCCGCCGTAGATCATGCGGGCGAGGATGTCCTGCCCGAGATCGTCGGTGCCGAAGGGATGGGCGAGCGAGGGCCCCTGCATGCCCGCCACGATGTCGATGTCGTCGATCTTGACCCGCCAGACGAAGGGGCCGGCGACCACCGCCAGCACCAGAATGAGGAGCAGGAACGCACTGACCACGGCAAGCTTGTGGCGGCTATAGCGCCGCCACGTCTCGCGCCAGGGCGAGTAGACGCGCCGCTCAGCGGAGGGAGATGCGAGGGT
>NZ_JBFUES010001874.1:0-587 GCF_056403875.1 Bradyrhizobium sp. P2_E8 | reverse complement strand
GAGGACGCCTTGCGTGGCTGACGCAATGCTCGATTCCAAGATCTTCGATTCCAAGATCCTCGACTCCGAGATCTTCGATTCCTGGGCTTCGCGGGCGGTCGCGTTCACGGAATCCATCTGGCTCGATTACTCCGATAGTTGATTTGAATTGACCGGGACAAATTCCCGTCAGCGCCGCTGCGCGGCCAGCACCAGATCGGCGGCGCGATCACCGGACCGGACCGATCCCTCGATGGTTGCAGGCAATCCCGTAGCAGTCCAGTCACCGGCGAGGAACAGGTTTTTCAGTGCCGTGACCGGCCCCGGACGCAGGGCATTCTGCGCCGGCGTGGCGGCAAAGGTGGCGCGGCGTTCGCGCAYGATCTGCCAGGGAGGCAGCTCGCCGGAGACGCCGCCTGCCTCGCAGACGTCGTTCCAGATCGCCTGCGCGAGTTCCTCGCGCGGCATGTCGACGAGACGGTCGCCATTGCTGATGGTCACCGAGAGCCGGTTCGGGAACGCGAACAGCCATTCCACGACGCCGCCGATCACGCCCAAGATCGGCGGCGATCCCGGCGGCGGCTCAAAACGGAAATGCGCGTTCACGA
>NZ_JBFUES010001873.1:0-587 GCF_056403875.1 Bradyrhizobium sp. P2_E8 | reverse complement strand
GCAGCGGTCGATGTCGTGGTCGCCGTCCATCAGCACCTCCGGCTCGACGATCGGCACGATCTGCGCGGCCTGGCACAGCGCGGCATAGCGCGCCAGCGCGTGGGCGTTGACGCCGATCGCGGTCATCGAGGGGATGCCCCGGCCGTCAGTGCCGCTGCCGATGTCGATCACTGCGCGCCATTTGGCAAAGCGCGCGCCGCGCTCGTAATACTTCTTCAGCCGTTCGGCGAGCTTGTCGAGCCCGACGGTCACGAGTTCGCCCGGGCACATCGGCAGGGCTTGCGTGCCTTCGTCGACCTTGATGCCGGGGATGGCGCCGCTACTCTCGATCAGCTTCACCAGCGGCGTGCCGTCCTTCGCATCCTGCCAGATCGTCTCGTCATAGAGGATCACGCCGGAGATGTACTGGCTCATGGCTTCCCTGGATCGGAACAGCATCTCGCGGTAGTCGCGGCGGTTTGATTCCGTCGAKTCCACGCCGATCGCGTCGAAGCGCTTCTTGATGGTGCCGGAGGATTCGTCGGCGGCAAGAATGCCCTTGCCGGGCGCGACCATCTCGGTCGCGATCCTGTTGAGCTCAGTCAGAT
>NZ_JBFUES010001872.1:0-589 GCF_056403875.1 Bradyrhizobium sp. P2_E8 | reverse complement strand
GAAATCGGTCGTGCCGTCGGCCACGATCATAAAGTGATGCATGGACAGGATCGTCGGCAGATCCGCGTTGGGGCTCGCCAGCGTGATCTCGACTGTATTCTTGTCGACGGCCTTGAAGCCGGTCATCTGGACGGCGATCGCCGCGACTTTGGATCCCGTTGCTTTGTCCAGATGACGCTTCAGCGAGTAGATGACGTCATCGGAGGTCAAGTCCTTGCCGTTGTGGAAGGTAACGCCTTTCTTCAGCTTGATCGTCCAGGTCTGGGCATCGCTGCTCTCGATCGACTCGGCAAGCTCCATCTGGGGCACGCCCGCTTGGTCGAGAAATGTCAGGCGGTTGTAGAACGAGCAACAGCGCACATAGTCGGTCGATAGTGAGGCTTTGGCCGGGTCAAGCGTGTCGGCGGTCGAAGAGGACCAGCCCGCTGCTTTCAGAGCGCCTCCCTTGACGGGCGTCGCCGCTACCGCCTGCGATGCGCGGCCGAGGACCGTGCCGGCGGCTGCCATTGCCATGCCGTTGACAAGCATCAGCTTCAGAAGATCGCGGCGCGAAGCACCGCCGCGAATGGAGCGCTCGATCATCGCGTCG
>NZ_JBFUES010001871.1:0-590 GCF_056403875.1 Bradyrhizobium sp. P2_E8 | reverse complement strand
TCACGGCATTGTCGATGAGGTTCTCGAGTGCGGCGCGCAGGCGGACGGGATCGCCGACCACCAGCCCCGGCAGCTTTTCGGAGAGCTCGACCTGGGCCTGGAGGCCCTTGGCCGCGGCGCGCCCGGCCAGCGAATCGCCGGCGCTGCGGGCCAGCGCCCGCAGGTCGAACAGGTCCTGCCGCAGCGCGCTGCCACCCTTTCCAGACCCCTTGCCGGTCCGGGCAGCGTCCACGAACAGGGTGGCGAGGCTCGCCAGATGCTCGGCGCCGGCCTTGATGGTGTCAGCCCAGCGCCGCTCCCGCTCCCCGAGATCCGAGGTCGCGAGCAGGTCGCTGATCGCGAGAATGCCGGTCAGGGGGGTGCGGACTTCATGGGCAAAGGCGGCAAGCGCCGCCTGGACCACGTCCGGCGTGACCGCCTTGGTGCTGCGCTTGCGCACCTTTCCGGCCGCCCCGGACCGCTTCCGAGGCAGTCGCCTGGACGTCCGCGTGGTGCGCGCTGCCCGCGTTTTCGCCGCCATAATTCCCCTTCGAAGTATCCCCTTCGAACCCCGGGCTGTCCGATAAGCATGGCACGGCGGAACACCAGGA
>NZ_JBFUES010001870.1:0-591 GCF_056403875.1 Bradyrhizobium sp. P2_E8 | reverse complement strand
CGCCTCGACATCGCCGCCGGCACCGCCGTCCGCTTCGAACCCGGCCAGACCCGCGACGTCCAGCTCGTCGCGCTCGCCGGCAAGAAGACCATCTACGGCTTCCGCGGCGACGTTATGGGGAAGCTGTGAGTGTAAACTGAGGCGCGCGGCGTGATCCACAGTGAGGTGAGCACAATGGTCAGGCTCCCTCCCCCCTTGCGGGGGAGGGTTGGGGAGAGGGGTATGCCACACGACGAGGTCTCTCCGTTACAAAGAACCCGCGCCAAACGATTGAGGCGCGAGATGACCCGCGCGGAGACGTTGCTGTGGCGTCATCTGAAGGCGCATCGTCTGGCTCGCCTCGGTTTTCGGCGACAGGCTCCGATGGGGGCGTATGTCGCCGATTTCGTGGCACACTCGTGCAAGCTTGTGGTTGAGGTCGACGGCGAAAGCCACGATTTCGCGGAGCGTCTGCGTCATGACGAACAGCGCGACGCGTGGTTCGCGTCGCGCGGCTATCGCGTGCTGCGCTTTACCAATGAGGACGTAATGAGGAGCCTGGAGGGAGTGGCTCTCGCCATCCTTCAGGCCGCGGAGCCCGGAGCCCCCCCC
>NZ_JBFUES010001869.1:0-594 GCF_056403875.1 Bradyrhizobium sp. P2_E8 | reverse complement strand
ATGCTGCCGGGCGGCCGCAGCGGCGGCGGATCGGAGAAGATCGTGCCGATCTGCGCCTGCGCGGGGGTCGCAGCCGTGAGCGCAGTGGCGGCCAGAAGCGCCGCAAGACCTGTCAGGGTAAGGGTTCGAACCATCTTCTCGCGCGGCTTCAACAGCGAATCGGGCTTGCTGGACATTCTACAGGGGATACCGCCGCTCGCAGGCCATCCGGTTAACACGCCGAATACGGCGGGGAAAGGGCGGCATTCCCGCCCAGCCCGGCGCCGGCTGGCCAGACCGCCGGCCGAATGGGATAGTCGGAGGACCCTTCTCTAGGGCCTGAGGCGGGCCCCGCCCCCCGAACGCGCCGCCCAACAATAACTGGAAGCCCCAAGGTCGCCCCCATGCCCGTTGTGCTCGATCCCGATGCCGCCGCCGTCTACAAGGCGTTCCAGGAGGCCGGCCGCCCCGCCTACGAGACCCTGACCGCGCCGGAGGCGCGCGCCTATTACGCCCAAGCGCGCTTTGCCACCAACCCCGAATCGCCGGAACTTGCACGTGTCGCGCCGCTGGCGATCCCGGCGCCGCACGGGGTGATCCCCGCCCGCATCTACG
>NZ_JBFUES010001868.1:0-595 GCF_056403875.1 Bradyrhizobium sp. P2_E8 | reverse complement strand
ACGTTGATCCATTCCTTGCGCACGCTGGCAACGCCAAAGACGGTGTTCAGCAGCATCGGCCAGATCGAGCAGATGAAGATGACGAAGATCGCCGAGATTGAGGAATCCTTGATGGTGTAGAGCGCGAGCGGCATCCAGGCGAGCGGCGAGATCGGCTTCAAGACCTGGATGAAGGGATCGAGCGCCTTGCTCAGCAGCGGCGACATGCCGATCAGGAAGCCGAGCGGAATGGCGACGAGCACCGCCAGCAGATAGCCGGTGCCGACCCGCGCGATCGAATAGGCGAGCTGGATGCCGAGCCCCTTGTCGTTCGGCCCGTTGTCGTAGAACGGCCGCTTCAGGTGCTCCCACAGCTTTGCGCCGACATCGAGCGGCCCCGGCATGGCGGATTTGCCCTGCGTCGCGGTGAGGCCCATCAGCTTGGCGTATTCCGGGCTCATCGTCGCGACCGGCGCCGCCGAACGCGTGGCGAGATGCCAGATGCCGAGGAACGCGGCCAGCAGCACGATCGAGACGAGGCCGGCGCGCAGACGGAGGGAGGATGGGGTCATCTCCCTCTCCCCGCTTGCGGGGAGAGGGTTGGGGTGAGGGGGAC
>NZ_JBFUES010001867.1:0-596 GCF_056403875.1 Bradyrhizobium sp. P2_E8 | reverse complement strand
GGCGAGCACGCCGCGACCACGTTCTCCCAGGTGGTCTGGCCGCCTTTGCTGCGCGGGATGATGTGATCGAAGGTGAGGTCTTCGGGCGAGCCGCAATACTGGCAGTTGAAACGATCGCGCAGGAAGACGTTGAATCGGGTGAAGGCAGGATGGGTGGTCGGCTTGACGAAGGATTTGAGCGAGACCACGCTCGGCAGCTGCATTTCCAGCGTGGGACTTCGAACCGCCTGGTCGTAATGCGCGACGATGTTGACGCGGTCGAGGAACACCGCCTTGATCGCGTCCTGCCACGACCACAGAGACAGTGGGTAGTAACTCAGCGGCCGGAAGTCCGCATTCAGCACCAACACCGGCCAACTGCCTTGCGAGACATGTGCGTTCAAGTAACGCTCCCGGCCTCCATGTACGCTGCGAAGCAGCATGTATTGACATACTACATGCAGCGTGACGGGATTGTGAAGCCCGTTGAGCGACTTATTCAGGCGCGGGCAATGCGGCGGCGGGGTGGCAAAACGCGCAAAACGCCGCGATTCGGGGAGGGTCCATGCGGGGCAACCGCGGAACCGCCTTCACGGTCAAGGCGCCGGACCGGGTGG
>NZ_JBFUES010001866.1:0-596 GCF_056403875.1 Bradyrhizobium sp. P2_E8 | reverse complement strand
GCTCGAGGCCGGTCACCGTCATCTGCAATTCGCCGTCGAGTCGGCCATTGACCGAGAGTCCGAGCGTGCCGGCTGCGACCGCGATCATCTCGCCCTGCTGGATCCGCGACTGCACGATCTCGATATGACCGCCGGCGGCCTGGATCTCGCGGAAGCGCTGCGGCCATGGCTTTGGCGTGAGGTCGGAGAGGCCGGTGACCTTGGCGCGCGTATCCGCCTCGAACGGCTCGGCGAGCAAGGGATGAACACCCTGGATGCTGCCCTGCGCGACATGGAGCACGGTCTCGATCACGGGATGATCGGACGGCGATCCCTCCGCGAGGCGCCCGTGCAGCTCGACCTGCTTGGCGCGCGCGAGCGGCACCTGCACGCTGCCGTCGAGCCGGTTGATGACGGGATCGTCGAACACGAGGGAGGCGCGATCCGGCACCGCCGGCAGGCCGACCACGCTGCTGCGGCCCTTGCTCCAGTTCACCACGAAGGTGTTTTGCGTAACGCCGTCGGTGAGGGTTGCCGGCGCGGAGAATTCGGCGATGACGCGCTTGGGATCGTAGACCTGGGCGACGATCAGGATGTTGTCGAGCCTGGCCGTGAAC
>NZ_JBFUES010001865.1:0-597 GCF_056403875.1 Bradyrhizobium sp. P2_E8 | reverse complement strand
CCTCGGCGCRCACCTCGTCCGATTTGCGCCCCTGAACCTGCGTCGGACCTTCGGTGATGTTCTCCAGCGCGGTCTTGTGCGGAAACAGATTGAAGCGCTGGAACACCATGCCGGTCTTCAGCCGCTGCCGCCCGATCTCCCGTTCGCCGAGGCGATGAAGCCGTCCGCCCTGCTCGCGCACGCCCAGGAGCTCGCCGTCGAGCCAGATGCCGCCACTGTCGATCGCGGCGAGCTGGTTGATGCAGCGAAGCAGCGTTGTCTTGCCCGAGCCGGAAGCGCCGATCAGGCACATCACCTCGCCGGGCCAGACGTCGAGCGAGACGCTCTTGAGAGCCTGAAACTCTCCAAAATTCTTGCTGACGGAGCGGATCGCAACGAGGGGTTTTGTCATCGCGCAAGCCGCAATGTGCCGCGTGCAAAACGGCGTTCGAGCAGCATCTGGAGCGGGGTCAGGATCGAGACGACGAGCAGGTACCAGAGCCCGGCGACGATCAGCAGCTCGATGACGCGGGAATTGGCGTAGTAGATATTTTCGGCGTTGTGCAGCAATTCCGGATACTGGATGACGCTCGCGAGCGAGGTCGCCTTCACCATGCC
>NZ_JBFUES010001864.1:0-598 GCF_056403875.1 Bradyrhizobium sp. P2_E8 | reverse complement strand
GTGCCGACGCCGCCGAACAGCGAGGTGCCGCCGATCAGCACGGCCGCGATCGCAGGCAGCGTCAGGCTTTCGCCGATGTCGGCCTCGGCCGAATTGAGCCGGGACAGGAAGATGATCGAGGCAAGCCCGGCCATGGTGCCGGAGACGGCATAGACCAGCAGCAGGCGGCGCGCGACCGGGATGCCGGAGAGGCGGGCGGCGACCGGATTGGCGCCGATTGCATAGATCTCCTGGCCCCAGATCGTTCGCTGCGCAAACAGCGTTCCGATCCCGAGGAAGACCAGCAGCAGGTAAACCGGGATTGGCAGGCCGAACAAATAGCCGCTGCCGATCTGGCGGAAACCTGCCGGAAAACCGTGAAGGGTCTCGCCCGCCATGTACCAGTAGGTGAGGCCGTTCAGCACCCAGAGCATGCCATAGGTGGCGATGAAGGAGGGGATGCGCAGGGCGGTAACCATGACGCCGTTGAGCAGGCCAACGATGCCGCCGCAGGCAAGCCCTGTGAGGATGCCGAGCGCGGGCGAGCCGGTCTCGTGGATCACGGTTCCGGCGATGCAGGCCGACAGCGCGACATTGGCGCCGACGGACAGATCAAGGC
>NZ_JBFUES010001863.1:0-602 GCF_056403875.1 Bradyrhizobium sp. P2_E8 | reverse complement strand
GCCTTGGGCAAGGCGCTCGCGCATCGAATTGCTCAGCGAGATGCACGTATCCCGCAATCCCAGGGGTTCGCACACACGCGACACAAGCAGATCCTCGTAGCTGCTGCCGGCTCTCAGCGCGAGCGCGTGCCCGAGCAGGCCAAAGCCGAGATTGGAATACTCGTAGTGAGTGCCCGGGTCGTAATGCAGGGTGTAGCTAGACAGAAAAGCATAGAGTTGCTCGACCGTATAGGCAGCATACGGATTATCGCCGGACGCTGGTATCCCGTCGGGAATCCGCGGCAGACCGGATGTGTAGGTCGCGAGATCGAGCAAGGTGATCTGCTTGCCATTCCGATCTGGCATCTTCACGGTGCCGGGAAGAAATTTTGAAACCGGATCATCGAGGGCAACTTCACCGCGGGTGACCATCTCGGTCAGCAAAAGCGCTGTAAAGACCTTGGTGATGGAACCGATCTCAAACACGGTGTCGCGATCGAGTTGGTCGACGGCAGAACCGGACTGACCGTAGGTCACGATCTTCTCGCGGGCCGAATCAAACGAAATCGCGACAATACCGACGCTCTGATGGGCGCGGTCGATGCGCTCGCGCAATATGTCCC
>NZ_JBFUES010001862.1:0-602 GCF_056403875.1 Bradyrhizobium sp. P2_E8 | reverse complement strand
ATCGTGATGTCGGGGCCGCTCGTCTCCGACGACGGCGCGACCATGATCGGCAGCCTGTTCCTGATCGAGGCGCCGGGCCGAGCGGAAGTCGAAGCCTTCAACCGCGCCGATCCCTTCGCCGCGGCCGGCATCTGGGACAAGGTCACGATCACGGGCTTTCTGCGCCGCCAGGGTTGAGCGGCCTCGGCATCGGCCGAACCGGCAAGTTCAATTCGCCGAACCTGCCGCTTGCTCGGGGAAAGCCCTCAACCGGTCTGCCCGTTCGTACGCAGCGATCTCGCGATCGGAATAGATGACCTCGGCGGTGCCCGTGAAGTCCTCTCACGCGGCAAGCTTCACCCCGTGGGCAAAGTCCCAATACAGCTCTCGTGCCCGCGCATAAAAGCGCCCGGGCCTGAGTTGCCGATCGTCGATCCGGATCACCGGAGCGACCTTGGCGAAATTGCCGGTCGAAAAGATCTCGTCCGCAGTGACAAAATCCGAGTAGCGCAGCGTTGCCTCCAACACCGTGATGCCGTCACCGCGCAAGAGCTCGATCACGCGCTGCCGCGTGATCCCATTCAGGAAAGTGCCATTCGGCGCCGGCGTAAAGACAACGCCGT
>NZ_JBFUES010001861.1:0-604 GCF_056403875.1 Bradyrhizobium sp. P2_E8 | reverse complement strand
GCGGCAAGCTCGGCCTCGATCTTGGCGCGCTGGTCCGGCGGAATGACCGCCTGATCGCGCTCCGGCGGCAGATCATGCACCGGCAGATAGCTGCCGGGCTCCCGGGCATGCGCCTGCGCATCCGCAGGCGTCATATCCGCGAGCTGACTCGAACAGCCGCCCAGCGCGAACGCCACGCTCAGCAGCGCGCCACCGATCAGCAGCGACTTTTGCAGGTCCCTCAACGCCAACACTTGGGAAATTCCCCTACTCGTCCCAAAGCACGGCCCCGGGCAACCTTACCCAAGACCACGCCCAAGCTCAAACCATTGCTGCCCAAATGGTCCGAGCGAGAAAACAGCCCGGTGCTACCAAGCCGAGCGGTGCGGCTCGATTGTGACGGAACCAAGAAAATTTGTCGCAGTGCAACACATCTTCGAGAGTGTTTAACGTCAAAGATGCGAGCTTCGCGGTGACGAATACGGAATGAATCGTTACTGTTCTGCCCATGAGTATGGCCACGACCGATACGCCCAAACCCGAGACGAAGTTCGATGCGGAAGCCTTCGCGATGAATGTCGCGCGGGCGATGGAGAGCGGCGGCAAGGCGCTGGCCGCCTTCCTC
>NZ_JBFUES010001860.1:0-606 GCF_056403875.1 Bradyrhizobium sp. P2_E8 | reverse complement strand
TCGGACGGCTATGCCCGGGCATGACGACCTCTTGTGAATAGTCAATGGGCTGACTTGGCGCTCCGTTTTGTGGCACAAGGGCCGCCATCGCCGACCGAGCAACGAGGCCACGCATGCCCGCGCCAAAACCGCCTGCCTTCGAGACCCTGAGCCTGCATGCGGGCCAGCATCCGGATCCTGCGACCGGCGCCCGCGCGGTGCCGATCTACCAGACCACGTCCTACGTGTTCCAGGATTCCGATCACGCCGCCGCGCTGTTCAACCTGGAGCGCGCCGGCCACATCTATACGCGCATCTCCAATCCGACCACCGGTGTGCTGGAGGAGCGGCTCGCGGCACTCGAAGGCGGCGTCGGCGCCATCTGCACCGCGAGCGGCATGGCCGCGCTGCATCTCGCCATCGCGACGCTGCTGAGCGCCGGCGACCACATCGTCGCGTCGAGCTCGCTCTATGGCGGCACCATCAACCTGCTCGCGCACACGCTACCGCGCTTCGGCATCACCACGACATTTGTGAAGCCGCGCGATCTCGATGCGTTCCGCAGCGCCATCAAGCCGAACACCAAGCTCGTGATCGGCGAGACCATCGGCAATCCCGGGCTCGAGG
>NZ_JBFUES010001859.1:0-608 GCF_056403875.1 Bradyrhizobium sp. P2_E8 | reverse complement strand
GTGCCTGCCCTTCATCCAGCGCCAGATCGAGCTGGTGAACCCCGACGTGCTGGTGACGCTCGGCAATCCCTCGACGCAGACGCTGCTCGGAACGCGCGAAGGCATCATGCGCACCCGCGGCCGCTGGTTCGATTACGAGACCGGTGCGCGCACCATCCGCGCGCTGCCGACGTTTCATCCGGCCTATCTGCTCCGCTCGCCGTCCTACAAGCGGCTGGCCTGGCAGGATCTGCGGGCGATCGCGAAGGTGCTGGCGGGCGCGTGAGGGGCAGAACGCCCTATCCCCGTCATTGCGAGCGCAGCGAAGCAATCCAGACTGTCACCGCGGAGAGACTCTGGATTGCTTCGCTGCGCTCGCAATGACGAACGGAGAGAGCGCGGGAGCCGCCTACGTCCCCTTCGGCCGCACGATGGCCCAGCCGATCCGCAGCAGCTGCTGGCGGCCGGTCACCAGCCATTCGAAGGCGCGCGGCACTTCCGGCACGATGCCGGGAAAGCGTTTGAGGATGTCCGGCGGGGGCGTTCCGGCGGTGTCGGAGGCGCGCCAGACCACGACGCCGCCGGTCTCGCTGAACTTGGCCTGATTGATCCATGGCGTGCGCGCGGGC
>NZ_JBFUES010001858.1:0-609 GCF_056403875.1 Bradyrhizobium sp. P2_E8 | reverse complement strand
CGTCTGGGGCATGCCGGGCGCGGCCGCCCATGCCGGCATCTGCGCGGCGATCCTGCCGCTCAACCAGATCGGCGCCAAGGTCAACCGCCTGTTCGCGGGAGACCGCTCGTGACGCCGGTTGACTACGAGTATCTGCGCAAATTCCTGAAAGAGCGCTCCGGCCTCGATCTCTCCGCCGACAAGCAATACCTGGTCGAGAGCCGGCTGCTGCCGCTTGCCCGCAAGGCGAGTCTATCAGGCATCCCCGATCTCGTGCTGAAGATCAGGAACGGCGACGGCCGGCTTGCGACCGATGTGGTCGAAGCGATGACCACCAACGAGACCTTCTTCTACCGTGACAAGATCCCGTTCGATCATCTGCGCGAGACCATCCTGCCGGGCCTGATCCAGGCGCGCGCGGCGCGCAAATCGCTGCGCATCTGGTCGGCGGCGTCGTCGACGGGGCAGGAGCCCTATTCGATCGCGATGTGCCTGAAGGAGATGGGCGCGGCCTTGGCCGGCTGGCGCACCGAGATCGTCGCCACCGACCTGTCGCAGGAGGTGCTGGAGAAATCCAGGGCCGGCGTCTACAGCCAGTTCGAGGTGCAGCGCGGCCTGCCGATCCAGATG
>NZ_JBFUES010001857.1:0-610 GCF_056403875.1 Bradyrhizobium sp. P2_E8 | reverse complement strand
CCGCTGATCATCGTGCAGATGCGTGACATGGTCAGCGCGGAAGCGATCGACGATGCGACGCTCGTCGTCACCTTCGCCAAGGGACGCGCGCGCGACGTGCCGCTCTATGTCGCGGGCCTGCCGATCTTCTCGAAGGCTTACTATGCGTCTCGTCCCTTCGACGAAACGTCTCTGGAGATCCCGCTGGGCTCGGGTCCCTACAAGGTCGGGAAATTCGAGGTCAATCGTTACATCGAGTACGAGCGGGTGAAGGACTGGTGGGCGGCCGATCTGCCGCCCTGCCGCGGCAGCTACAATTTCGACGTCGTGCGCTACGAGTTCTATCGCGACCGCGATGTCGCCTTCGAGGGCTTTACCGGCAAGAGTTATCTTTACCGCGAAGAGTTCACGTCCCGCATCTGGGCGACGCGCTACGACTTCCCGGCCGTGAAGGACAATCGCGTCAAGCTCGAAGTCGTACCCGACGACACGCCGTCCGGCGCGCAGGGCTGGTTCATCAACACACGGCGCGAGAAGTTCAAAGACCCGCGCGTGCGCGAGGCTCTGATCAATGCCTTCGACTTCGAGTGGACCAACAAGACCATCATGTACGGCGCCTATGCCCGTACGG
>NZ_JBFUES010001856.1:0-610 GCF_056403875.1 Bradyrhizobium sp. P2_E8 | reverse complement strand
GGTTGCTGCATGAGCGAGATAACGACGCCCGAAGGTGCCAATTCCCAGCTCGGCCAATGCCTCAAGGCGGCCCGCCAGGCCCGCGGCCTGACGCTCAAGCAGGTGGCGGAGCGGACCGGCATGGCGCTCTCGACCCTGTCGAAGGTCGAGAACGGCCTGATGTCACTGACCTACGACAAGCTGCTCCAGCTCACCTCGGGCCTGAAGATGGAGATCGCCGAGCTCTTCAATCCGGCGGTCGCGGCGCCTGTGCAGGGCCGGCCGGTCACCGCGCGGCGGAGCATCAGCCGGGCCGGGCAGGGGCAGGTGATCACCACCAGGTTCTACACCTATACCTATCAGTGCACCGATCTGATCGGCAAACGCATGGTGCCGATCGTGGCCGAGGTTCGTGCGCGCTCGCTGGAGGAGTTCGGCCCGCTGCTGCGCCATGGCGGCGAGGAATATTTCCTGGTGACGAGCGGACGCGTCGCCGTCCACACCGAGTTCTACGCGCCTGAGATCCTCGGTGAGGGCGACGGCATCTATCTCGACAGCACCATGGGCCACGCCTACCTCAACGCCGGCGAGGCAGCTTCCGCAAAAGGCGTCTGCCTGTGCACCAGCGAGG
>NZ_JBFUES010001855.1:0-611 GCF_056403875.1 Bradyrhizobium sp. P2_E8 | reverse complement strand
CGCGTGCCTATAATTCGATCTACGTGATCGATCACGACGGCAGCGTGCTCGCGGTCTACGACAAGTTGCATCTGGTGCCGTTCGGCGAGTTTCTTCCCTATCAGGGCCTGATGGAGAAGCTCGGCTTCGAGCAGCTCACGCGTGTGCGCGGCGGCTTCATCGCCGGCACCGTGCGGCATGCGCTGCCAGTCGCCGGCGCGCCGTCCGCGCTGCCGCTGATCTGCTACGAAGCAATTTTTCCCGGCGAGGTTGCCGGTCGCAACGAACGTCCGGGCTGGATCGTGAACCTCACCAATGACGGCTGGTTCGGCATCTCGACCGGCCCCTATCAGCATCTGGAGCAGGCGCGGATGCGCGCGATCGAACTCGGATTGCCGCTGGTCCGCTCCGCCAATACCGGCATCTCCGCGGTGATCGATCCGGCGGGACGAACCATCGCCAGCCTCGGTCTCGGCGTCGAAGGCATTTTGGACGCAAGCCTGCCCGCCGCGATCCCGCCGACGATCTATGCGCGGGTCGGCGACGTGCCTGCGGCCGTGCTCGTCGCGGTGGCCGTGCTTCTCGCGGTCCGCCGACGCGTGACCAAACGGCACCCCTGATCCCGCCATCAA
>NZ_JBFUES010001854.1:0-612 GCF_056403875.1 Bradyrhizobium sp. P2_E8 | reverse complement strand
CCCATCGTTCACTCTCCGATGAAAAAGCCCGTTCCTGAAGCTGACGCTTAAGCAGGAAGAGCAGCGCTTCTATGCGAGAACCGGCCTCAAGACAACGTTGGACCATGCCCGAAGGCCATGGATGTACCCGCCTGAGGCCAGCACGGCCGCAACTCCCACCCAGATCCATCTGGCGCTCGCCAATTTCGCCGACGAGGTCGTCGGCACGCTGGCGCGCCTGTTCGCCTATGTGGGGACGCTGGTGCTGTTTGCCATCCTGGGCCTCGCGGCGCTCAACCAGCTTCCGAGCCTGCGCGACGACGAGCCCGCTGAGAAACCGGGCTGGAGCATCGCCGACCGCTCGCATCCGGCCTTCGCCCTCAGCCGACTCGATTCATCAGAGAAAACAGCCTCTTACACCGTCCTTCGGCATCCGGAAGGCGGCCGCAGGGACGTGATGCGCTGGACGGGCGAGGCGGACAAACCCGTGGCCCAGCTCGAGATTTACCGGGAGGGCGGCGAATTCGACGTGGCTCGCCCGGCGACCGCAGACCTCGCCGTTCAGATGGGCCTCGACGCGGTCGTCCCGCTCGAGCAGGCCGGCCTGATCGACACGAAATTCGGCCCGGTCGC
>NZ_JBFUES010001853.1:0-613 GCF_056403875.1 Bradyrhizobium sp. P2_E8 | reverse complement strand
CGGCTGAGCCGTGCGGCCTCGCCGCGCCGAGCCTGGCACCGATTGCGAACGACCGCGCGGTCGCATGCATCCGCGCCGAGGCCTCGCGCCGCGCGCTGCTCGGGATCGCCGCCGAATGAGCGCGCCGCTCGTCGAGGTGACTTCGATCTCGCGCAGTTACAGCATGCGCTCCGGGATGTTCGGCCGCAGCACGGCTGTTCATGCCGTCGACGGCGTGTCGCTGACGATCCCCAAGGGCGAAACGCTGGGTCTCGTCGGCGAGTCCGGCTCGGGCAAATCCACCACGGGCCGCATCGTGCTCGGCCTCGAGCCTCCCGATCGCGGCGAGGTGCGGTTCGACGGCAAGCCGATGGCCGCGCCCGGGGCGGCCGCCTGGCGCGCACAACGCGCGCGCATGCAGATGATCTTCCAGGACCCGCTGGGTGCGCTGGACCGGCGGCTGCCGGTCGCCACCCAGATCCGGGAGCCTCTGGACATTCATGGGGTAGGTGAGCCCGCCGAACGCGAGGAACGTGTCCGCGAGTTGCTGCGGGCGGTCGAACTCACGCCCGCGCATGGCGCGCGCTATCCGGGCGCACTGTCCGGCGGGCAACGCCAGCGCATCGTGCTGGCG
>NZ_JBFUES010001852.1:0-616 GCF_056403875.1 Bradyrhizobium sp. P2_E8 | reverse complement strand
CAGGTAGGCCGAGCCATTGCCGCACCCGCGCGTCGGGGTCGGTATTCTGCGTGACGTCGCTGACGACGGCGATGGAATCGGCGCCGGCGGCAAAGATCTCCGCGGCGTGCTCGAACTTGATGCCGCCGATCGCGACCAGCGGGATGGTGCCGATGCGCTGCTTCCATTCCGTGATCTTCGGAACGCCCTGCGGCTCGAAGCGCATCGACTTCAAGGTGGTGAAGAAGATCGGGCCGAGCGCAACGTAGTCGGGCCTGGCCGCGAGTGCGGTCGCAAGCTCGGCGTCGTCATGGGTGGAGATGCCGAGGAGAAGGCCCGCTTCGCGGATGGCCTTGAGGTCGGCGTCGGCGAGATCCTCCTGGCCGAGATGCAGATACTTTGCGCCGGCGACGATCGCAGCGCGCCAGTAATCATTCACGACGAGCTTTGCCTGCGTGCCCTCGGTGATGGCCAGCGCGTCGGTGACGATCTGCAGCGCTTCGGCGTCGTTCAGGTCTTTCGCGCGCAGTTGAATCGTGCCGACGCCGAGCTTGGTCAGGCGCTCGACCCAGGCGAGGCTGTCGACGACAGGGTAGAAGCGATCAGGATACGCGTTGCGATCAGGATACGGCATGCC
>NZ_JBFUES010001851.1:0-621 GCF_056403875.1 Bradyrhizobium sp. P2_E8 | reverse complement strand
TCGTTGAACAGGTACTCCGCCAAGGCTTTGGTCAGCTCGGTCTTGCCGACGCCGGTCGGCCCCAGGAACATGAACGAGCCGGTCGGCCGGTTCGGGTCCTGCAAGCCGGCGCGGGAGCGGCGCACGGCGGTTGCGACCGCACGCACGGCCTCGGCCTGGCCGACGACGCGCTTGCCGAGCTGCTCCTCCATCTTCAGGAGCTTTTCCTTCTCGCCTTCCAGCATCTTGTCGACGGGCACGCCGGTCCAGCGCGAGACCACCTGCGCGATGTGGTTGGCGGTGACCGCCTCCTCCATCATCTCGCCGGAATTCTGCGTCGTATTGTCCTTGGCCTCGATGTCGGCAAGCCTCTTCTCGAGCTCCGGGATCCGGCCATAGGCCAGCTCGCCGGCCTTCTGGAATTCGCCGCGCCGCTGGGCGTTGGCAAGCTCGACGCGCAAGCTGTCGAGCTCGGCCTTCAGCTTCTGGGCATCGGAGAGCTTGTTCTTCTCCGCGCTCCAGCGCGCCGTCAGCGCCGCAGACTTCTCCTCGAGCTCGGCAAGGTCCTTCTCCAGCGTCTGGAGCCGGGTCTTGGAGCCGACGTCGCTTTCCTTCTTCAGCGCCTCCTGCTCGATCTTGAGC
>NZ_JBFUES010001850.1:0-623 GCF_056403875.1 Bradyrhizobium sp. P2_E8 | reverse complement strand
TTGCCGGGCTGAAGGGCCTCAGCCACGTCACGGTCGAGGTCGAGACCTGCCCGCATTGATGTGATCCGCCGAAATGGAATTCGGCGGCGCGGCCGGGGTTGATCCTCGGTCGCAGCCATACAAGGCTTGCGCTGCAAGAGGGACCAAGGATGATGTCAGGGATCACGAAGATCAGGTTTGCTTTCGCCGTGGCCACGCTGGCTCTGTCGGGCCAGGCGGCGCTCGCGCAGTCCGAGAAATCAGGCGTCGAAAAGCTCTACGTCCTCAATTGCGGCGAGGGTACCGCCGGCGACATCTCGCGCTGGACGCCCGGCCTGAACGAAGGCAAGTCGATGGACTTCGTCGACAGCTGCTATCTCATCAAGCACAGCAGCAAGGGCTGGTTCCTGTGGGACACCGGCATCGCCGATGCCGTCGCTGCGATGCCGAATGGCCTGGTTCCCGCCGATCCCAAGGCCGTGACCTGGCGCCGGCCGAAGACGCTTGCCGCCCAGCTCGAACAGCTCGGCCTCAAGCCGGATGACGTCAAGGCGATGGCGGTGTCGCACACGCATCCCGACCACTCCGGCAATGTCGAGCTGTTCCCGCAGGCCACGCTCTACGTGCAGAAGGCCGAATATGAC
>NZ_JBFUES010001849.1:0-625 GCF_056403875.1 Bradyrhizobium sp. P2_E8 | reverse complement strand
GGGAGAACGTGGTCGCGGCGTGCTCGCCCTGTAATCTGCGCAAGGGCAACCTTACGCCTGCGCAAGCCAAGATGTTTCCGCGCCAGCACGCCTTCGCCCCGACCGTGCACCAGCTCCACCGCAACGGCCGCCTGTTCCCGCCGAACTATCTGCACGACAGCTGGCTGGACTATCTCTACTGGGATACCGAGCTGGATCCGTAGGACAGGCGCATCCACTCACACCCCGATCGCGTTCCTCGCCACCACGTCGCGATAGAACGCGGCACTCAGCTTCGGCACCCTCGCCTGCGTCTCGAAGTCGACCCGATACAGGCCGAAGCGTTTCCCGTAGCCGAAGATCCATTCAAAGTTGTCCATCAGGCTCCACAGGAAGTAGCCGCGGATCGGCACCCCTTCCGTGACCGCGCGCTGCATCTGGGTCAGATAGTTGCGCAGGAACATGATGCGATCGAGGTCGTAGACCTGGCCGTCGGCGGCGATCTTGTCCTCGGACGAGGTGCCGTTCTCGCTGATGTAGATGGTCTCGATGTTCCAGATCTTCGCGGCGAGGCGCGGCGCCCAGTAGATCACTTCGGGGCCGATCCGCAGCCATTCCGAATTCATGTGCGGGAACGAGGTGGGGA
>NZ_JBFUES010001848.1:0-628 GCF_056403875.1 Bradyrhizobium sp. P2_E8 | reverse complement strand
GCTCAACGGGACTGCGACGGAGGCCGGTATCCTCGGCATCCGCCCGGAGGATTTCGTCATCACCGACCAGACCCCGGCCGGCGGCGTCGCACTTCCGCTCACCGTGGAAGCGATCGAGCGCGTCGGCGCCGAAACGTTCATCTACGGTTCCCGCGAGCAGGAGGAGCAGCGCGTCGCCGCCAACCCCGGCGAGCTGCCGCCCGGCGAGGTCATCGTCCGYATTCCCGGAACCGAGGCTCCCGCCATCGGCGCGAGAATCCGCGTGGCCGCGATACGGCCGAAGCTGCACCTGTTCAGCGGCGACGGGCGGACGCGGCTGGAGGCCTGACCGGTTCCGAGGGCCCCCTCGATCAAAACCGCGAAAACAACCCCATGCACAGTAGAAGGGGGTTGTTTTTGTTGAGGAAATCACACCGCTATTCGTCATGCCCGGGCGTGTCCCGGGCATCCACGTTCTTGGTGCCGCGAGGAAGGTCGTGGACGGCCGGGACATAGGCGAGCGGAAGCGACGCCGTCCTGCAGACGGCTATGCCCGGCCATGACGATCAGGAAGCAAGGCCTGGCGACCGTGGAAGCACTGAATCCACAGCCCCCCGCTACGTCCTTGAACCGACACGGGGTTATGACC
>NZ_JBFUES010001847.1:0-628 GCF_056403875.1 Bradyrhizobium sp. P2_E8 | reverse complement strand
CTCATAGGGTGGGTTAGCCGAAGGCGTAACCCACCACGTCCCCCCTCCGCGGCAACAGAAGAGGTGGGTTACGCCTAGCGGTTTGCGCTTCGCGCAACCCGCGGGGCTAACCCACCCTACGATTCCGCCGCGCCCTCGACGAACATCAACCGCCGCTCCAGCGCCGTCTGCCGCAGCTTCAACGCCTCAGCATATTCCGCCGACGCGTACCATTCGCGCGCCCGGGCCATCGACGGAAACTCGACGATGATGATGGTCTTCGGCGGCGGGCCGCCCTCCACCACCTCGGCGGCCCCGCCGCGCGCGAGGTAGCGGCCGCCGTATTGCGCGATCGTCTGCGCCGCAAGCGCACGATAGGCCTCCATCGCACTCCTGTCGCGCACCTCGACCTCGGAGATCACATAGGCCGGCATGTGCGTCGCCTCAGGCAATCGTGTTGACGATGCCGCCTTCCGCGCGCAACGCCGCGCCGTTGGTCGCGGACGCTTCCTTCGACGCAACATAGACCACCATGTTGGCAATCTCGTCGACGCTGGCGAAGCGCTGGATCAGCGAGCTCGGGCGATGCTGCTTGACGAAATTGGCTGCGGCTTCATCCACCGACTGACCGTTTTGTTTCGCGAGATCC
>NZ_JBFUES010001846.1:0-631 GCF_056403875.1 Bradyrhizobium sp. P2_E8 | reverse complement strand
GCTGGGAATGCAGGATGACGTCGCCGGGGCGGACGAAGGCGAGGATCGTGGTCGCGATGGCCGCCATGCCGGAGGAGAACAGCGCGCAGCTCTCGGTGCGCTCATAGACCGCGAGCCTGTCCTCGACGATTTCGCTGTTGGGGTGGTTGAAGCGCGAATAGACCAGGCCCGCGCCCATGCCTTCCGGCGGCTCGCGCCGGCCGGCGACGAAATCGAAGAAGTCCTGCCCGTCCTCGGCCGTCCTGAACACGAATGTCGAGGTCAGGAAGACCGGCGGCTTGATGGCGCCTTCCGACAGTTGCGGATCATAGCCATAGGTCAGCATCAGGGTTTCGGGATGCAGCATATGGTTGCCGATGTGGGTCTTCGACGGGAACGGTTTTACCATGGCCTGTCTCGCTGTTCTGGTTGGATCCTCGTCGCGCGTTGGAACTCCCTGGTGAGGCGTAGGGGGAGCAATGCGTCGTCATCCAATGGCACGCATCAACGTCGCGTCGGCTGGGTTTGAAGATAACCGCTCCGACAACGATCCGTCAGGCCTTGCGAATAGAATTTGCTGCGCCTCTCACCGCTGTCATTCCCCGCGAAAGCGGGGAATCCAGTATTCCAGAGACGTCAAACGGTCCTGCCC
>NZ_JBFUES010001845.1:0-631 GCF_056403875.1 Bradyrhizobium sp. P2_E8 | reverse complement strand
CGGCTGCACGTCTATGAGTAGGACCGACGAGCGCGGCGTACTGGTCGATCTCGGACAGGAGCGTCCGCAGCTTCCGGCCAAGGCGCGCAACATGTCGCCGATCGTGCCGCGCGCCTCGATCCACGGCCGCGCGCTGGTTGCCGTCGTCGCCATCATGACCTTCCTCGCTTCGATGACCACCGGCACGGTGCTGCTGGTCAGCGCCTCCGCCGCCGAATGGCAGTCGGATGTCGCAAGCGAGATCACCATCCAGATTCGCCCGCAGTCCGGGCGCGACCTCGAGCGCGACACCGCCGCGGTGACCGAGGCGATGCGCGCCCAAGCCGGCATCGTCGAGGTCAAGCCGTTCACCAAGGACGAGAGCGGCAAGCTGCTCGAGCCCTGGCTCGGCACCGGACTGTCGATGGACGATCTGCCGGTGCCGCGCATGATCATCGCGCGCGTGCAGCCCGGCACGGCGCTCGATCTGACCGCCTTGCGCGCCCGCGTGACGCAAGTGGCGCCAAGCGCCAGCGTCGACGATCACCGCGCCTGGATCGAGCGCATGCGCTCGATGACCAACGCCACCGTGCTCGCCGGTCTCGGCATCCTCGCACTCGTCATCATCGCGACCATCATCTCGGTGTCGTTC
>NZ_JBFUES010001844.1:0-631 GCF_056403875.1 Bradyrhizobium sp. P2_E8 | reverse complement strand
GAATTGCCGATCACCAGCGCCACGCGCCGTTCGGCCATCGCCGGTCCGCATCCAAGCCACACGGCAAAAGCGATCAAAAGAAAACGAAGCGCGCCCATTACAGCCTTTTTCCTCAGTCGCAGACTTCCGACATCGCTCCCCCATAGCCCTGCGGTCGACCAGCTTTGGGGTATGCCAGGCGACACCCTTTTTGCACCGGCCTGCAGCCAGCCGGTCCACAGATCATCTGTCCGGTCGCCTGCGGTTTCGAGGGCGTGGCCTCGCTCTTCTTTCTCGCATCGTCGCGCGACTTTGCATCCTCACGGCTCGCGACCGGCTTCTTGTCCTGGAGCTTTTCGCATTCGTTATCGTCGTTGACSCGATAGCCGGCGCGGCAGGCGATCTTWRCRCAGGYATCGCCATCRGCCCTRAARCCGCGGTCGCAGACCAGCGGRCAGACRCGTCCYTGCTTGCYCTTGATGGCGTCGAGGGCGTCGAAGCTCGCCAGCCTGGTGTCGAACTTCGTTCCGGCATGCTTGTTGAACAGCGTCAGCGASCGCTGCGCGGMGGTGTTCCATTCYCCGTCCGCTGCACCCGTCAGACACCCGACGCGACGGAGTTCTGACTGCACCAGTTTGGCCGTCTCCTGCGG
>NZ_JBFUES010001843.1:0-634 GCF_056403875.1 Bradyrhizobium sp. P2_E8 | reverse complement strand
GCAAGCGCGAGCGCCGTCAGGCTCAAGACAATGATGGCCCACCCCGAGCCGGCCGGGCGAAACTTTGACGTCACGACGAAATCCCCACTACGCGGGCCGCACCATACAGAGATTGGCGCACTCTGGCGAGAGCCGGATGACCATGAAACATAAGCGAAATTTTGCCCTCAGCCCAATTTTCGCTCTTTTTCCAGCCGCTTCAGCCAAGCCTTGGCCTGGGAGGCCACGTTCTTCGGCGCAGTGCCGCCAAAGCTGGTCCGGCTCTTCACCGACGATTCGACCGAGAGCACGCCGAGCACGTCCTTGGTGATCCTGGGCTCGATCGCCTGCATCTCCTTCAGCGGCAGCTCGTGCAGCGCCACGCCGCCCTCGGCGGCCTTGGCCACGATGCGGCCGGTAACGTGGTGGGCCTCGCGGAACGGCATCTTCAGCGTCCGCACCAGCCAGTCGGCAAGATCGGTCGCGGTGGCATAGCCCTCGCCGGCAGCAAGCCTCATCTTCGCTTCATCGGGCACGAGGTCGCGGACCATGCCGGTCATGGCGCGGATCGCGAGCGACAGCGCGGCGAAGCCCTCCATCGCGCCCTGCTTGTCCTCCTGCATGTCCTTTTGATAGGCGAGCGGCAGGCCCTTCA
>NZ_JBFUES010001842.1:0-634 GCF_056403875.1 Bradyrhizobium sp. P2_E8 | reverse complement strand
GGCCGAAGCCGCCCGACATGATCATCATGTTGTCTTTCAGAATGCCGTCGAGCGCCGACTTGGCGTCGGGATAGACCTTGTTCATGCAAAAAACCTCGACTGAACCTTCGGCTTGCGGGCGTCGCGCCTTATTGGCGGCGATTATTAGGCGAAATCGTCCGAAGCCGTCAATGATACGGGGTTCTCCGCACCGCGGGGCGGTGGTAGAAGCTGCCCACGCCGTGGGCAAGACCGCCCGCGGCCTTGAAAGCGACAAGAAAACCCATCAAGTTGCGGCACTTAACCTAACAGGACTTGGGCGTGGGGCGCGTGGGTTTCCCGGCCCGCCCTTCTGGCTCCAACGACCAACCCGATCAGGACATGCCATTGACCATGGCCCAAGGAATGAAGCGCCTCGGGACGCCGATCGCGGCGCTGCTCGGCGTTGCGCTGATCGCCCTGATCGCGACCTCCTGGCTCATCAACCGCGATGYGCTGCGCAAGGCCGTGGAAGCGCAGATCCGCGATGTCACCGGGCTCGAGCTCAATGTCGCAGGCACCATCGACATTTCGTTGCTGCCGGCGAGCTACATCTCCTTCCATGACGTCGGCCTGAAGGGCGGCGGCACCAGCGATCCCGCGCTCCGTGTCGACG
>NZ_JBFUES010001841.1:0-635 GCF_056403875.1 Bradyrhizobium sp. P2_E8 | reverse complement strand
CGCTGGTGCATGCGCTGAATGCGTCGAGCGCGCGGGTGTCGTTTGCCGAGATCGAGACCGATCGCGGCCATGACGCCTTCCTGCTCGACGTGCCCGAATTCTTCGACATCGCCCGCGCCTTCCTGGAATCGGCAGGCAAGGCGCGCGGACTCAACGGCAAGAATAGCTAACAAGGGTAGTTAGGATGTCAGCGCAGGAAGTGCTGCCGTTGGGCGGCCTTGACTCGGAACGATCAGGTCATTTTCGCGCCGACCATCTGCTCGTCGCCGAAATGGTCAAGCCGGGCTCGAAGGTGCTCGATGTCGGCTGCGGCGACGGCGATCTGCTCCAGCTTCTGGAGACCCGCGGCATCGATGGCCGCGGCATCGAATTGTCGCGCGAGGGCGTCAACCGCTGCGTCGCCAAGGGCCTCGCGGTGGTGCAGGGCGACGCCGACACCGACCTCGTGAACTATCCCGATGATGCCTTCGACTACGTGATCCTGTCGCAGACGCTTCAGGCGACGCGGCAGCCGCGTGTGGTGCTGGAGAATCTCCTGCGCATCGGTCGCCGCGCCATCGTGTCGTTCCCGAACTTCGGTTTCTGGAAGATGCGGCTCCAGCTCCTGATCGGCGGTCACATGCCGCGCACCGAGA
>NZ_JBFUES010001840.1:0-636 GCF_056403875.1 Bradyrhizobium sp. P2_E8 | reverse complement strand
GTCCATGGACATTATTGCATAAACTGCAATGATGAAGTGTCAAGCCGGCTGATTGTTTTAGAAGCCGAAGGTTGCGACCTTAGCGGTCGAAAGACGCAGATTTGCGCCGGGATTCCAGGAGAACTTCCGATGACGGCAACTCACACCTACGCCAGCGACGTGGCGTTCACGCCGGCGGTGAAATCGATCCAGGCCCGAAAGGGATCACGCGAAGGCTATGCGCAGGCCGAGCAGCGCGGCTGGCGCACCGAGGTCGACGAGAACCTCGCAACGTTCCTCGCTGAAGCCAACAGCTTCTATTTCGCCACCGCCTCGGCGGACGGCCAGCCTTACATCCAGCACCGCGGCGGCCCGAAGGGCTTTTTGAAGGTGCTGGACAGGCAGACGCTGGCTTTCACGGACTATGCCGGCAACCGGCAATACATCACGCAAGGCAACCTGTCCGAAAATCCCAAGGCCTACATCTTCGTGATGGACTACGCCCATCGCCGCCGGGTGAAGATCTGGGGCGAGGCGCGCGTGGTCGAGGACGACGATGCGCTGACGACGTCGCTGATGCCCAGGGGCTATCGCGCGCGGCCCGAGCAGGTGATCCTGTTCAAGATCGCGGCCTGGGACACCAACTGCCCGCAGCAC
>NZ_JBFUES010001839.1:0-636 GCF_056403875.1 Bradyrhizobium sp. P2_E8 | reverse complement strand
GCCTGCCCTGCTTCTCCCAATGCGCTCCCCCTCCAGGCGGATCCGCGCGATCCTTGCCCTCGCCGCCCTGGTCCTGTCCGCCGCGCCGGCCGTGGCGCAGGTCAGCTGGCGGATGACCACGGAATATCCGCAAAACAACATTTCCGGGATCGGCCTCACCACTTTCGCCGATCGGGTGGCGGCACGCACAAACGGTTTCGTGACCGTGGCCAATGCCTTCGACAACGAGCTCAAGATCAACTCGGGCGAGATGCCGCGCGCTGCGCTCGACGGCCGGATCGCGGGCGGCGATGCCTTTGCGGGCGCGCTGTCCGGCCTCGACCCGGTGCTCGGGCTTTCGACCCTGCCCTTCCTGGTGCAATCGGCCGACGTCGCCCGCGCCACCAATGCGCGGGCACGTCCGCTCTACGAAAAGGCGTTCGCCGCCCGCGGTCTCAAGCTGCTCTATCTGACGATCTGGCCGGCGACGGGCCTCTGGTCGGATCATGCGCTCGCAGGCGCCGACGATCTGCCCAAGCTGAACCTGCGGGCCTATGATGCCAATTCCAGCGCGGTGATGCGCACGGCCGGGGCCAATGCGCAGTTCCTGCCGATGGACAAAGCGCTCGCCGGATTGAAGGAGCACCAGTTGAATGC
>NZ_JBFUES010001838.1:0-637 GCF_056403875.1 Bradyrhizobium sp. P2_E8 | reverse complement strand
CCCGATAGCGGGCCACATAGGGCGCGAGCGCCAGCAGCGGCCGCAGCTTGGCGCGGCCCTTGGCGGGCTGCTCGATCAACTCGGCTTCGATGGACGGGGCCTCAGGCGGCGAGGCATCGCGCTCGTCGCGGTACTGGTCGTCAAGCCGTTCCACAGCGCTCATGAGATCGGACCCAGGGAGACAGATGTGATCCACATAGGCCGGTGCGGGGGGAGTGGCAAATCCGGGATGTCCCTTAGGGGGCGGCCCGCTTCTCCTTCGCCCACAATGGCTTGTTTTGAAGGGTCCCGTGGGGTATAGAGCCGGCCAAATCCGTCATTCGATAGCCACTCAAGCAAGGCGCCGGTCGCCCCAGGGAATTGCCATGAAAGCCGAAATTCATCCGAATTATCATACGATTAAGGTCGTGATGACCGACGGAACCGAGTACCTGACCCGCTCGACCTGGGGCAAGGAAGGCGACACTTTGAACCTCGACATCGACCCGAAGTCGCACCCGGCCTGGACCGGCGGCAACGCCCAGATCATGGATCGCGGCGGCCGCGTCTCGCGTTTCCAGAAGAAGTTCTCGGGCTTCCTCAAGAAGGATTGATCCGGCCGTTTCGGCCGCGACGAAAACGCCCCCGGGAAACCGGG
>NZ_JBFUES010001837.1:0-637 GCF_056403875.1 Bradyrhizobium sp. P2_E8 | reverse complement strand
GCTGTCGGGCAACAGCCATGCGCGAGCCTATGCGCGCGCGATCGGATCCGAGGCGGGCCYGGTCGGCCCTGACAGCGCGCAGTTTCCCTTCGTCGATATCAAGACCGGGCAGCGCTGGCAGATCGATCTCGGCGCCGGCCGGCTGCCGACCTGGGTGCTCGACGAAAGCCGCCGCGTTCCCGACACGGGCCTCACCGACTATCTCAAGCTGGCGCCGCTGATCTGGGCGTCGGAGGCGACGCTGGTCGGCAAGTCCATTCCTACCGAAGGCGTGCTCTATCAGCGCCTGGTGCAGCCGCTGCTGCTCGCCGCCCTCAACGTCGATCCGCCCGAGGGTTCGGCCGGGCTCGCCGGCGCGATCGTGCGCGAGACGCTGCTTGCCGGCGGACAGGCCTGCCGTCCCCTGATCGCGCGCGACGGCCTCAGCGCCGTGCTGATCGAGCCCGCCGTGAAGTTCCTGCAGGAGCGTGGCCACTCGGTTCAACTCGGCCATGAGCTGCGCTCGTTCGTGACCAGTGACGGCAAGGCCGGCGCGCTGAATTTCGGCGGCGAGGACGTGATCAAGCTCGCCGACGGCGATGTCGTCGTGATGGCGGTGCCGCCGCGTGCCGCCTCGAGCCTGCTGCCGGGCCTGAAG
>NZ_JBFUES010001836.1:0-640 GCF_056403875.1 Bradyrhizobium sp. P2_E8 | reverse complement strand
TGACCGACACGATCAACGTGACGCCGGTCAACGACGCGCCGGTGGTCGTGGCCGGTCATACGCTGAACTATACGGAAAACCAGGCCGCCACCGCGATCGACCCGGCGCTGACGGTGTCCGACGTCGACAGCGCCAATCTGTCCTCGGCGACGGTGCAGATCACCGGCAACTACGTCAACGGCCAGGATGTGCTGGGCTTTACCAACCAGAACGGCATYACCGGATCGTTCAATGCGGCGACCGGGACGCTCACCTTGACGGGTTCATCCAGCGTCGCGAACTACCAGACCGCGCTGGAYTCGGTGACCTACTTCAACACCAGCGACAACCCGTCGGGCSTGGCCCGCACGGTCACCATCATCACCAATGACGGGTCCGCCAACAGCCTGGCCGTGACCGACACGATCAACGTGACGCCGGTCAACGACGCGCCGGTTGTCGTCGCCGGTCATACGCTGAACTATACGGAAAACCAGGCCGCCACCGCGATCGACCCGGCGCTGACGGTGTCCGACGTCGACAGCGCCAATCTGTCCTCGGCGACGGTGCAGATCACCGGCAACTACGTCAACGGCCAGGATGTCACCGGCAACTACGTCAACGGCCAGGATGTGCTGGGCTTTACCAACCAGAACGGCAT
>NZ_JBFUES010001835.1:0-641 GCF_056403875.1 Bradyrhizobium sp. P2_E8 | reverse complement strand
CCGACGGACAGATCAAGGCCCGCGGTCAGGACTACGAGCGTCAGGCCCGAGGCGATGAAGAAAGTCAGGCTCGCCTGCCTGAGCACATTGAGGATGTTGCCGAGGCTCAGGAAGGAATCGCTGAGCACGGCCAGCACGGCGCAGATCAGCAGCGCCGCGAGCAGGCGGTAGAACACCTGGATCGCGTCCTGCGAGAGGAAGGAGCGGGGCGGCACGATCGCCTCTTTGCTGATGTCGGTCATGCGCGGCTCCTGAGGCCGTCGAGGAACAGGGCGACGATGACGAGGACGCCGACGCTTGYGACCTGCACCGAGGAGGGCATCGAGATCAGGTTCAGCCCATTGCGAAGCACGCCGACCGCGATCACGCCGAGCAACGTGCCGAGCAGCCAGCCATTGCCGCGTTCGAACGAGGTGCCGCCGACCGCGACGGCGGCGATGGCGTCGAATTCGAGCCCGAGGCCGGCCGTTGGATGGCCTGAATTCATCCGCGCGGTCATCAACAGGCCCGCGATACCGGCCATGGCGCCGCCGATCGCATAGACCGCGATCAAGAGCCGGTTCGGCGAGAGGCCGGCATAGCGCAGCGCCTCGCGGTTGCCGCCGAGCGCGAAGATGTAGGTGCCGAAGCGGGTGTGATAG
>NZ_JBFUES010001834.1:0-642 GCF_056403875.1 Bradyrhizobium sp. P2_E8 | reverse complement strand
GATTTCAGAGCCGGCCTTCGTGGTCATGTCGGGACTCCCAGGAGGTAAAACAGGAATTCGGCGCGTTGCCAGAGCGAATGCTCGCGGTCCAACGGCGCGTCGAAGACGTGGATGAGACAAAAGAAGGTCGAGACCCAAAGGCAAGGCAGCAAGCGGCTACCCGGCCATCCTCGCGACGCCGGCCGCGGTGCGCGACGCATCTGCGAGAGCCCTACGCTGATTGCCAGGACAAGCGTGTAGAACGCATGCGATTGCTGACCGACCACAGCCCGCCAAAGGCCCATGTCGCCGACGAAATGAATGTCGCGAATGAAGTGAAACAGCAGGTTGCCGACACAAGCGGCAGCGAAGGTGGCGAAGAACATTCGAAGCCGGCGACGGCCGCGGAAACATCGAACAAAGGTCGGGTAGAAGAAGTGATCGACGAGCAGTTCCTTGTAGTAGAAGTAATAGCGATTCCAGAATTCGGCGCGTTGCCAGAGCGAATGCTCGCGGTCCAACGGCGCGTCGAAGACGTGGATGAGACAAAAGAAGGTCGAGACCCAAAGGCAAGGCAGCAAGCGGCTACCCGGCCATCCTCGCGACGCCGGCCGCGGTGCGCGACGCATCTGCGAGAGCCCTACGCTGATTGCCAGGACAAGC
>NZ_JBFUES010001833.1:0-643 GCF_056403875.1 Bradyrhizobium sp. P2_E8 | reverse complement strand
AGAGGAAGCGGAAATAGGCGGTGTTCTCCAGCGCCTTCAGGATCGAGCGGGCGAGATCGGAGTCCTCCTGGAGCAGCACGGCGCTCGGCAGATGGTGCGGCGTGGTGTTGATGGCGTAGCCGAACAGCATGAGCTGCATCACCGGCAGCATCACGATCATCGCGAACGAGACGCGATCGCGCCTCAGCTGGATGAACTCCTTGATCAGCATCGCATAGGAGCGCCGCAGGAAGCCGAAGCGCTCGCGGATTTCATGTGCGGGAGCCGGATGATCGACGGCGCTCATTGGAAATTGTCCTTGGACCGGCTCATCAGTTCGATGAACACGTCTTCCAGCGAGGGATGCGACTTCTGCCAGTGCAGGCCGCTTCGCTCGCGCCACGGTGCGATGCTGGCTTCGAGCGCGGCAACGTCGCGCCCCGAGACGTGCAGCGAGGTGCCGAACGGCGCCACCATGTCCACGCCTGGCTTGCCGGTGAGCGCAGCCGCGAGCTCGTTGAGGTCCTCGCCGGTTACAGTGTAGGTCGAGAGCGCGGATTTCGCGATCACCTCCTCCACCGTGCCGTGCGCGAGCAGATGGCCGTAGGCGATGTAGGCGATCTCGTGACAACGTTCGGCTTCATCCATGTAGTGGGTCGAGACC
>NZ_JBFUES010001832.1:0-643 GCF_056403875.1 Bradyrhizobium sp. P2_E8 | reverse complement strand
CCGCCTTCGTGGCCGCGCCGCGCGAATTCCACGCCGCCGGGGCACCCGCCGCTCCTCCGCCGGTCCCGATGGCGACGACGGCGCCGCAAGCCGCACCACCCTTGCCGCAGCGCGCGATCAGCGAAATCCTGGAGCCGCATACCGCGCGCGGTGCGCTCGCGCCGGAATTGCCGCCGGACCATCCGCTCGAGCCGGGCACACGGCCGGGCGGGCGCGTCGCCACGCCGTCGGAGCGCATTGCCGCCTCCGAGAGCGCGATCAGCGGAATTCCCACTGCTCCGAAGGAGCCGGTGTCGTCGTCGAGCTTCATCGCGGCCGCGCGCCGCGCCGCCCAGGCCGCCGCCGCGCAGCCGCCTGAGAAGCCGGCCCGTGGGGCCAAGGCCGCAATCGCCCGCGCCAAGGACAAGGGCCAGGAAGGCGCTTCGACCATCACCTCGAAGATTCGCTCGCTGCTGGTCGGCGCGAGCGTGGTCGTGATCGTGCTCGGCACCTTCAAGATGGCGATGAACCTGCTCGATGGTGGCAGAGCGCCGCCGGCGCCGCAGGCGATGGAGAACACGTCCAGCCAGCCCGCGCCGCAGGCCCCGCCGCCCCCGGTCGAAACCAAGCCCGCCACGCCCGAGCAGGTCACGCCCTCGATGAC
>NZ_JBFUES010001831.1:0-644 GCF_056403875.1 Bradyrhizobium sp. P2_E8 | reverse complement strand
GCCCATCTCACCGCCAACAGTTCGGAGTTTGCGATGTCAATAGCCGACGGCGAAACCAGGATGAGAGACTGGATCGACCAAGCCACCGCAGAACGCCTCGAGAAGGATGTAGCAGCCGTGAAAAACGATATCGCCGCCCTTACCGACCAGATTACCGACGCGCTCAATACCTTTGCCAATTCGGCGGGAAAGCAGGCCCGCCGCGGCTACAAGCAAGCGCGCGAGAACGTGGATTCGACGCTCGACGACATGTCCGAGCGCGGCAGCGCCATGATGGGCGCGGCGCAGGATGCCTATGGCTCGATCGAGGAGACGCTGGAAGACGCCATCACCGCGCGGCCGCTCGCGACCGTCGGTATCGCACTCGGCATCGGCTTCCTGATCGGCGTCGCCTGGCGCCGGTAAGGCGCGGGACGGACCCTGAGATCGCGGCGGCGCGGCCGCCGTCGCCTCAGGCTTGTGGGGGATTGAGGAGCAAGGGCATGTTTCAGCGCATTATCGACGGCATCAGCGCATCGACCGGGACGACGGTCCGTCTGACGTCGCTCGCCGCAGGCGCCGCACTCGCGCTCTTCATCACGACGTGCTTTCTTTGCGCGGCCGCGTTCATCTCGGTGCTGGAAAAATAYGGACCGGTGCAAGCC
>NZ_JBFUES010001830.1:0-645 GCF_056403875.1 Bradyrhizobium sp. P2_E8 | reverse complement strand
GCCGGTGGTCTTGAGGACGTCGTCGCGCACGAAGCGGAAGGCCTTGCCCAGGTCGAGCCCCGGCGTCGGCAGACGCTCGACCAGAGCGGTGGCAAACGGGCTGTTCTTCGTATCGCCGTCCGAGGCGGTCGAGCCTGCCTTCGCTGCGAAGGCAATCATCGTATTCGGGCTAGTCGGCTCGACCTTGGCGAGGCCGCGGCCGATGGCACGCGAGGACACGGTCCGCTTCATGGTCTTCGCAAAGGGATTGTCGCGGCAGGCATCCAGGATGACGAGCCGGAGCTGCTTGGCAGGCTCGACGGCGAACAGTGCGCGATCGAGCGCAACCGTCTCGTCGAGCACATCGCCATCGGTTTCCAGCGCAGCATCGGTGGGAATCAGGTAGTTCGTCCCGTCCAATTCGATGCCGTGCCCGGCATAATAAATGACCGCAACCTCGGCATCGCGAGTCCGGCCCGCGAACTCACGCAACGACCTGCGCATGTCGGCGGCGTTGAGGTCGAGCCTGACATCGACATTGTCGAAACCCGCCTTCCTGAACATGCCGCCGACCAAAGTGGCATCGTTCGCCGGGTTCGCCAGCTTGCCCACGTTCTTGTAAGCCGAGTTGCCCATCACGAGCGCGACGCGCTTCTCGGCCAGCGC
>NZ_JBFUES010001829.1:0-646 GCF_056403875.1 Bradyrhizobium sp. P2_E8 | reverse complement strand
GTCCAGGAACAGCGCCTTGTTGGCGTCGTCGAATTCGTCGTCCTGCGGGCCCAGCACGACGCGGATCGGGCCGCTCGCGGGATTCGGCAGCTCGAGGCGCAGCTCCGGCGCACCGGTTGCGGCATCGACGCTGAACTCATCGCCGGCCTGGAGCGGGCGCGGGTAGGGGCTGCCGAGGCCGGCGCGGGCATTGACTGCGAGGCTGCCGAACACCGGCTCGCCCTTGATCCCGCCTTCGATCGCGAGATAGGTGAAGGCGCCGCCGCGGGCAAAGCCCAGCGTCAGCGTCTCGCCGTCCTTCAGCGTCACCGATGTGTCCATCGCGACCGGTCGCCCCGCGACGTCGGCATTGCGCGGCGCGCCTGATATCGCCACGCGCACGGCGCCGTCACGGGCGGTGAAGGTGGCGCCGAACGGGCCGATCTCGACGGCGGCCGCGAGCGGCTCGTTGCCGACAAGCGTGTTCGCTGCCGCGAGTGCCAGCCGGTCCATCGCCCCGCTCACGGTCAAGCCGTAGCGCTGCGCGCCGAGCCGCCCGCCATCCTGGACGGAGCTCGCAGGCCCGATGCTGGCGACGACGAGCCGGCTCATGCGACCACCTGCTCGGCGATGATCTCGCCGGCCTCGGCGGCGCGGTCCTGTTCTT
>NZ_JBFUES010001828.1:0-648 GCF_056403875.1 Bradyrhizobium sp. P2_E8 | reverse complement strand
GCACTAGGCGAGGCGACACCGCGCGTGCTGCTCACCGATCTCAGGCTTCCCGACGGCCACGGCGTCGAGCTGATCCGCGAGGTCCGGCAGCGCTTTCCCGATACCGAGATCATGGTGATCTCGGCGCTCGGCGACGAGGAGAGCGTGATCTCCGCGATCACGGTCGGCGCCACCGGCTACCTCCTCAAGGACGCCTTCCCCACCGATATCGCCACCACCGTGCGCGATCTGGTCGCCGGCCATTCGCCGATCTCGGCCTCGATCGCCCGCTTCATCGTGCGGCGAACGCAAAATTCTGCGGAGCCGCCGCCGGGCCCCGCACTCAACACCGCAAGGCTGACCCCGCGCGAGATCGACATCCTCTGGGGCATCGCCAAGGGTTTCAGCTATGCCGAGATCGCGAGCCATCTCGGCCTGTCCAGGCAGACCGTGCCCGGGCACATCAAGAACATCTATCGCAAGCTCGAGGTCCACACGCGCAGCGAAGCGGTGTTCGAGGCGGTGCAGCAGGGCCTGATCAAGCTGTGAGCGAGATCGCGGCGAAGGCAACGATCAAACCCGCGCGGCGCCGGCTGCTGGCCGCGCGCCTCGTGCCCTACCTGCTGCTCCAGGCGTTGATCGTGATCGCCACCATCCTCGGGCTGCGGC
>NZ_JBFUES010001827.1:0-648 GCF_056403875.1 Bradyrhizobium sp. P2_E8 | reverse complement strand
GTGCTGGGCGATCATCAGTTCCTCGTCAGTCGGCACGACGTAGACGGGGATCAGACTCTCGGAACGTGATATCAGCTGCGAATTGCGGGAATTCTCGGCCGGGTCGAGGCTGACACCGAGCCATCCGAGCTGCCCGACCACGCGCGCGCGAATGGTCGCGGAGTTCTCGCCGATGCCGGCCGTGAAGACGAAGGCATCCAGGCCCTGCAAGGCGGCCGCGAGCATGCCGGCATCGAGGCCGATCCGGTACACGAAATAGTCGATCGCCAGCTTCGCCCGGGCGTCTGCGCTGGCCTCGAGCTCACGCATGTCGTTGCTGACGCCCGAGAGCCCCTTCAGTCCGCAATCGCGATAGAGGAAGTTCTGCACGTTCGACGCCGACATGCCCTTTTCGGAAATGAGATAGAGCACCACACCGGGATCGAGCTGGCCCGGGCGCGTTCCCATCGGCAATCCGTCCAGCGCCGTGAAGCCCATGGTGCTTTCGACGCTCTGCCCGGCCTTCAGCGCGCACATCGAGGCTCCGCTGCCGAGATGGGCAACGATGACCCGGCGTTTCGCGACGTCCGGCGCGATGTGCGGCAGGGTCTTCGCAATATATTCGTAGGACAACCCGTGAAAGCCATAGCGCCGCACGCCCTCGGCGTG
>NZ_JBFUES010001826.1:0-650 GCF_056403875.1 Bradyrhizobium sp. P2_E8 | reverse complement strand
TGCTCGAAGGTGCCGACATAGAACTTGTCGGGATATTCGAGCGCGACCTCTGCCTTGTCGGGAACCGGCCTGGACATCTGAACCTCATCGATACCCCTGCATTCTGATCGGGAATAAACCGGGCCGCCTTGCGATAGGTCAGAGGCGACCGCTTCCGGATTTGATCCGGATCAAAGCCAAGACGCCGCTTCTGCGATCGAGTGGCAACTGGCCGGACGCCGCGTTGCGTGCCCTGGTTCTTTCAGCCGTGAGACGATCGATGGACATGCAGGCCACGAATATCCCCGCGGGCGACGACAGCGGACCTGATGTCGTCGGACCGGAGCCGGATGAGGGCGTGCAGCGCTGTCTGCAATTGCTTGTTGATGCGGGCCTCCGGCCAACGCGCCAGCGCCTGGCGCTCGGCCAGTTGCTGTTCCTGCGCGGCCATCGCCACGTGACCGCCGAGGGGCTCTATGAGGAGGCGCTGGCGGCGAACGCGTACCTGTCGCTCGCGACCGTCTACAATACGCTGAACCAGTTCACCGAAGCCGGCCTGCTGCGCCGGATCGCCGCCGACGGCATCAAGTCGTTCTTCGATACCGACACATCCGTGCATCCGCACTTCTATTTCGAAGGCGAGGATGTGCTGGTCGACCTCGCCGAAGGCC
>NZ_JBFUES010001825.1:0-653 GCF_056403875.1 Bradyrhizobium sp. P2_E8 | reverse complement strand
GAGGAACACCGCACCCGCATTGCGAACCTTTGCTGCGAGCGCGTCAGGGTCTGCGGTCATGATCTCGAGATGCTCGGCGGCAATCGCATCCGCAAGCGGGATGGCGTCGTTGAGATTCTTCACCATGATGATGGCGCCGAAGTCGGCCCAGGAGGCGCTCGCGATCGCGGCGCGCGGCAGCGTCTTCAGCTGCGCCTCGACCGCCTTCTCGACATCGGCGGCAAGGCGTGCGGAATCGGTGATCAGGATCGATTGCGCGCTCGTGTCGTGCTCGGCCTGCGCCAGCAGGTCAGCGGCGATCCAGTCGGCATTGCCGGTGTCGTCGGCAATGACCAGCACTTCGGACGGGCCGGCGATCATGTCGATGCCGACCTTGCCGAACACCAGCCGCTTGGCGGCGGCGACATAGGCGTTGCCGGGGCCGACGATCTTTGCGACCGGCGCGATGGTGGCGGTGCCGTGCGCGAGCGCGGCGACGGCCTGCGCGCCGCCGACGCGGTAGATCTCGGTGACGCCGCCCAGCTTTGCCGCCGCCAGCACAAGCGGATTGAGCTTGCCGTCGGGCGCGGGCACCACCATCACGAGGCGCGAGACGCCGGCGACCTTCGCGGGCACCGCGTTCATCAGCACCGAGGACGGATAGGCCGCAGTTC
>NZ_JBFUES010001824.1:0-654 GCF_056403875.1 Bradyrhizobium sp. P2_E8 | reverse complement strand
ACGGTGAAGAGAGCAGCGCCGGCCTAATCCGGCCGGACCATCTCGAACATGTTTTCCGGCTTGATCTCGAAATAGTCGCCGCGGCGGCCGGCGCGGACGATGGGGCGGGCGGCGGCGGTCTGGTAGACGCCGTCCTTGATCATGGCCTTGTCGATATGGACGGCGACGACCTCGCCCAGCGTCAGCCAGGCATCGGCCTCCTTGCCATCGGCGCCCTTGAGGCGGACGATGTCGGAGACCTTGCACTCGAAGGCGACGGGGCTCTCAGCCACCCGCGGCACGTTGACGAGCTTGCCGGGCACGGCGGTGAGGCCGGCGATCTCGAACTCGTCGACCTCAGGCGCGACATGCGCTGCGGTCGCGTTCATCTGCCTGGCAAGATCCATCGTGGCGAGATTCCAGACGAACTCGCCGGTCTGCTCCATGTTCGAGACCGTGTCCTTCCAGTTGGTGGAGGAGAAGCCGATGATCGGCGGCACGTAGCAAAAGGCGTTGAAGAAGCTGTAGGGCGCGAGATTGACGTGGCCCCTGGTGTCGCGGGAGGAGATCCAACCGATCGGCCGCGGCGCGATGATGGCGTTGAAGGGATCGTGCTTGAGGCCGTGGCCCTTGGAGGGCTCGTAGAAGTACAGGTCTTTGTCGGTCACGCTGGCT
>NZ_JBFUES010001823.1:0-655 GCF_056403875.1 Bradyrhizobium sp. P2_E8 | reverse complement strand
GTGCAGGCGGTCCTGATCGGCGCCATCACCGCCGTCGCCTCGCGCCAGACGTTGTTCGCAACCTTGAACGACGTCGATTAGTCCGGCAAACCGGACTCCACTTCGCCTCAAAACGTTTTAAAATCATCCGGGGAAGGGATTACCGACATCGCATGACCTCGCCGACCGACGATCGATCGCCGAAATTGCCGCGCGGCTGGCTGCGCGCAGCCGTGGTGTCGACGATCGCGTTCGCCTTCGTCGGCGCGGCGGCGGGCTTCATCGCGTTCCTGTCGCAGTTGCGCGGCGCCGAGATCGTGCCGGACCGCAAGGCAGACGGCATCGTGGTCTTGACCGGCGGCTCCTCGCGGGTGTCGGATGCGATGGAGCTGCTGGCCGCCGGTTACGGCAGGCGGCTCCTGATTTCCGGCGTGCATCCGACCTCGACCGCGAGCGACATCTCCCGCACGCTGCCGGAGAACCAGTCCTTCATGACCTGCTGCGTCGACCTCGACCGCACCGCGCTCTCGACCCGCGGCAATGCGGCGGAGGCGCGCCGCTGGGCGCAGGCGCGCCGGTTCAAATCGCTGATCGTGGTGACCTCGAACTATCACATGCCGCGCGCGCTGGTGGAATTCTCGCACGCGATGCCGGAGACGATTCTGATCCCGTTCGC
>NZ_JBFUES010001822.1:0-658 GCF_056403875.1 Bradyrhizobium sp. P2_E8 | reverse complement strand
GGATATTCATCGCCCTGTTCGTGGTCTCGCTGTTCGCCGAGCTGATCGCCAACGATCGGCCTTTCCTGGTCAAGTTCGACGGCCGTCTCTATTGGCCTGCCTTCGTGACCTATTCGGAAACCACCTTCGGCGGCGATTTCGAGACGGCGGCCGACTACCGCGACCCCTACTTGCAGAAGCTCATCAAGGACAAGGGCGGCGCCATCGTCTGGCCCCTGATCCGCTATTCCTACGACACCCACAATCTCGACTTGCCGACGCCGGCGCCATCGCCGCCGACCTGGATGCTGACGGAAGCGCAGTGCAAACTTGTCGTAGAGAAGAAGGGGCTGAAGAGCTGCCGCGACCTCGAATACAACTGGCTGGGTACGGACGATCAGGGGCGCGACGTGGTGGCGCGGCTGATCTATGGCTTCCGCATCTCGGTGCTGTTCGGCCTCTGCCTCACGATCATCTCATCCGTCATCGGCATCGCAGCGGGAGCGGTGCAGGGCTATTTCGGCGGACGGGTCGATCTCATCTTCCAGCGCTTCATCGAGATATGGACGGCAATTCCGTCGCTCTACCTTCTCTTGATCCTGTCCTCGGTCCTCGTGCCCGGCTTCTTCGTGCTGCTCGGCATCCTGCTGCTGTTCTCCTGGGTCTCGCTGGTCGGTCT
>NZ_JBFUES010001821.1:0-662 GCF_056403875.1 Bradyrhizobium sp. P2_E8 | reverse complement strand
CCTTGAACTCGGTGTCCTCGTTGCGGCGGGAGATCTCCAGCAGCTGGTTGCGGGTCAGCACCAGCTCGGAGACCATGGTCATCAGATGCTCCAGCGTATCCACGTTGACGCGGATCGACTGGTTGGCGATGCGGTCGCCCTCGGAGGCGCCCTCGTCGGCCATCGACTTCTTCGGCGCGGCCTTGACGGCAGGCTTGGCAGCTTCCTTCGTAGCTTCCTTGGCAATCTCTTTGGCGGCAGGCGCCGGGGCTTCCGCGGCCGGCGCCGGGGCGGGTTCGGCCTTGACTTCGGCCTTGGCGATTGGCGCGGGGGCCGGCGCTTCGATCGCGGTCTCGCGGAAGGCGCGCTCGAGCTCGTCGAGCGACACTTCGCCCGGGCGCAGCGGACGCTCCAGGGTCTGGTCGATCAGCGTGCCAGAGGTCATCTCCTTGGCGGGCGCAGCGGCGGCCGGGGCTTCCGGCACCAGCGGCGGCGCTTCGGCAACGGGAGCAGCGCCGACCGCCATCGCGGCCATGCCCTGCTCGACCATCGCTTCCAGCTTGTCGATGAGATCGCGGTCGGTGCCCTCGGGCTCGGCTTCGGTCGCCTCGAGGCCGGCGAGGATTTCCTTGATGCGGTCGATCGAGGACAGGATCACCGTCACCGCCTGCCCCGTCACCGGC
>NZ_JBFUES010001820.1:0-667 GCF_056403875.1 Bradyrhizobium sp. P2_E8 | reverse complement strand
AGCTCGGGCAGGTCGCGCAGCGTGCCGATCGCGCCTTGCGCATCCGGCCGCGTGACGCGGGCGAACACACCGACCGGCGTTTCCGGCGAGCGGCCGGCGGCGAACAGGCCGGCGCGGACGGCGGGTGCCGCGGTCATGCCCATGTAGACGACGACGGTCATTTTGGTGTCGGTCAGCGTCGACCAGTCCACGGCTTCCGCATCGCGCGCCTTGTGCGCGGTGAGGARGGTGATGCGGGTCGCTTCATGACGATAGGTGAGCGGCACCTCGAAATCGGCGGCACCGCCGAGCCCGGCGGTGATGCCGGGAATGATCGAATAGGCAACGCCCGCCGTGCGCAGCGCTTCGACTTCTTCGCCGCCGCGGCCGAACACGAAGGGATCGCCGCCCTTCAGCCGCACCACGCGCTGGCCGGATTGCGCGGCCTCGATCATGCGCTTGTTGATGGCGTCCTGGCCGATACCGGGCTTGCCGACGCGGCGGCCGACCGCGACGCGCGTGGTGTCGCGGCGGATGCGGTCGAGAATTTCAGGCGAGACCAGCTCGTCATGGAAGACGATGTCGGCGTCCTGGAGCGCACGCAGCGCCTTGATGGTGAGAAGGTCGGGATCGCCGGGACCGGCGCCGACCAGCGCAACCGAGCCTTCCGGCTTGTCGGCACGCGCGA
>NZ_JBFUES010001819.1:0-669 GCF_056403875.1 Bradyrhizobium sp. P2_E8 | reverse complement strand
GCCGTCCTCGACCTTCTGCCAGAGCCCCGCGGCGGTCGGCTGAGCCGACGTCGCAACCGGGGCCTGCGCCGCAGCCGGGMTCACCGCGCCGAGCGACAGCGCGAGCGCGAGGAGCGAGAGCAGCCGAAAGCTGGAAAACGGATTTCGCATTATGATCACCTTGCTATTCCACGACTGGAATGGCCGCAGACTACGGCGATTTCGCGAACGGTTCCAGCACCAGAAACATGGGGCATCGCCCTCCCGCCCCGCTCGCGGTCAGCTGACCCCGAGCTTCTTTTGCAGGCTGGAGGATGAGGTCGTGTACTGGAACACGAGGCGCTTCTCCGGATACACGTAGCGATGGGCTTTTTGCGACATCAGCGCGCCCTCGTGGAAGCCGCACAGGATCAGCTTGAGCTTGCCGGGATAGGTGTTGATGTCGCCGATGGCGAAGATGCCTGATACGTTGGTCTCGAACGCGGATGTCTCGACCGGCACCAGATTGTTCTCCAGCGCAATGCCCCAATTCGCGACCGGACCGAGCTTCATGGTCAGCCCGAAGAACGGCAGCATGGTGTCGCAGGCGATCTCGGTGACGTTGTTGTCGTTGCCCTTGATCGTCGCGCCGGTCAGCTTGCCCTCAGTGCCGGCCAGCGAAGTGACCCAGTGCCGGCCAGCGAAGTGACC
>NZ_JBFUES010001818.1:0-673 GCF_056403875.1 Bradyrhizobium sp. P2_E8 | reverse complement strand
CATCACAGCCGTCTCTGGAATACTGGATCGCCCGGTCGAGCCGGGCGATGACAGCGAGTGTGTGGTTACAGACACGCCTTCCCGTCCTCGCGGCGCAATTCGCCCGAGCTTTGCTTTGTCGCTCCACCCTCTTTGTCCAAGAGGGCGCAGGGAAGGCCGGGTGCTGACCTGGCACCCGCGGTCTGCTGCGCGAAAAGCACACGCAGGAAGAACCGCACAGCAGCATACAGGTGTAGCCAATCACTCGGCCTTCCCTGCGCAGTGGTTGGACGGCTTATGCCGTGCTCTCCCGGGAGCCGAGTTCGTTCTGGCCTCCCTCGCCTTCGCGGAATTCACCGACGCCGCGCCGGTTGACGCGACTGCCGCCTCCGCCAAGGCTTGACCGTAGCAACGACGGCCAGGACCACACGGTTTTGCCGTACGCACGGCTCGCCATTTCGCCGCAGTCTTCCCAGCCCTGTCGACGGAGCCGGAAACTTACAAACGAGACGTACCTATCAGCGCCGTTCGTCCGCACGAAGTCTTGAGCTCACGGAGAACAATCCGCCCTGCCCTTGGCCTCTCGCGCCCGACGCTGCCGCGTCCACCGCAAGCCCGGCTCGCGAAAATGACGACCACATGATCGCCCCTCAAGGATGAGCCGGGATGGGCGACACATACGACAAATCCGAAT
>NZ_JBFUES010001817.1:0-677 GCF_056403875.1 Bradyrhizobium sp. P2_E8 | reverse complement strand
CGCCAGCGGATGCTCGCGCGACACCACCGCGCCGAGGCGAAACCGCTTCAAGGCCACCTGCCGCAAGTCCGGCGGATGGCGGAGCGCCATGGCGATGCCGATGTCGGCCTCGCCGCGGCTCAGGGCCTCCAGCACGTCCGACGATCCCTTCACCTCGGTGGTGAAGCTGACGCGGCGGGCGCGGCCGCGATGTGAGGCGATCAGGTCCGGCAGCACCGATTCCGTCAGCGACTCGATGCAGGCGATGCTGACGGTGCCGCGCCAGGTGCCCGACAGGGACGCGACGTCCGAGCGGAAGYGGTCGAGGTCCTGGAGCACGTTCATGACGTGCCGGGCCAGCATCTCGCCGACCGTGGTCAGCGTCAGCCCGCGCGCATTGCGCTCGAACAGCGGTGATCCAACCTCTTGCTCTAGCTTGAGAATCTGGCGGCTGACCGCAGAGGAGGCAACGTTCAGGACGCGTGCCGCGGCCCGGATCGAGCCGGTGCGGCGGACGGCGTGGAAGTACTGGATGGCAGGTGAGTGAAATCGCATGGGTCCCCCGGCACGGACTATAGCCGCTGCCGAAACGGCATCAACATGTACGAAATTCTCTGCTTTTCGAGAGCGCTGGTCCCCCCTAGGTTCGCCGCCGGCTCGGCCAGGCCCCAATGAGGGCCGCCGGGCCTGCGCAACGA
>NZ_JBFUES010001816.1:0-677 GCF_056403875.1 Bradyrhizobium sp. P2_E8 | reverse complement strand
CACCGTGCCGGCGCGCGACGAGGGGATCTGGTTCATGGTCTTCATGGCTTCGATGATCAGCAGCGTCTGGCCGACCGAGACCTTGGTACCGACCTCGATGAACGGCTTGGCGCCGGGCTCCGGCGCCCAGTAGGCGGTGCCGACCATCGGCGAGGTGACGGCGCCGGGATGCTTCGACAGATCGGCCGCGGCGGCAGCGGGCGCGGCGGCGGCCACCGGCAGGCCGGCCGGAGCGGCAGCGATCGGCATCGGCATGGTCGCGGCGACGCTGATGTTGCGGGCGACGCGCAGGCGCAGGCCCGCGCGTYCGATCTCGATCTCGGTGAGGCTGGTCTCATCGAGCAGCAGGGCGAGCTCGCGGRCGAGCGCGGAATCCTCACTGGAAAACTTTGCGGCTGCTTTGTCGTCTGGCTGGCGCGCCATGTTCTTTGATCCGAATGTTCTGTGTGATGAGGGAGCGTCAGGCTTTGGGCTTGAGGCCGAGCTTGGCGGCAAGGCCCTGGATGGCGAGGCGGTAGCCCTCGATGCCGAAACCGCAGAGCGAGGCGAAGGCTGCGCGCGCGGTGTAGGAGTGGTGGCGGAAGCTCTCGCGGGCGTGGATGTTGGTCACGTGCACTTCGACCGTCGGAATCTGCACCGCGAGCAGCGCGTCGTGCAGCGCGATCGAGGTGTGCGAA
>NZ_JBFUES010001815.1:0-679 GCF_056403875.1 Bradyrhizobium sp. P2_E8 | reverse complement strand
CATCTACGTCTCCAACATGGCCGACAACGGCATTCAGGAGGTCGATCCCGCGACCGGTAAGGCCAAACAGATCATCATGGGCAAGCTGGCGCTGCCCGGCGGCATCGGCGTCACCACCGACAACGGCAAGGACACGCTCCACCTCGCCGACGTGTTCGCCTATCGCACCATCGACGGCGCGACCGGCGAGGTCACCGAGAAGGCACGCATGCACGCCGACGGCGTCACCCTCGAATATCCGATGAGCGCGACGGCAAAGGGCAACGACGTGGTCCTGTCGAGCTGGTTCACCGGCACCGTGCAGGTGATCGACGCCAAGACCGGCGCGACGCGCGACATGCTGCATGGCTTCAAGGCGCCGCATGATGCCATCGTGCTCGAGGACGGCACCATCCTGGTGGCCGAGCTCGGCACCAAGTCGCTGGTCCGCGTCAGCGGCGAGCACGGCAAGGATCGCACCACGCTGATCGGCGGCCTCGAGGGACCGGTCGGGCTGGTCGGTGGATCGGCTGGCGAGGTCTATGTCACCGAAGCCTTCGCCGGGCTCGTGTCCCGGGTCGACAAGAACGGCGAAAAGACCGTGATCGCCAAGGATCTGAAAACGCCCGAGGGCATCGCGCGGACGAGCGACGGCAAGCTGGTCGTGGCCGAGGTCGGCGCTCAGCGGCTGATCGAGATC
>NZ_JBFUES010001814.1:0-680 GCF_056403875.1 Bradyrhizobium sp. P2_E8 | reverse complement strand
CCACGATTCTGAATGCGTTCCTGACCGACCAGATCACCGTTAATGTATGCGGCGTAGTGATGCGCACTGCCCTCCTGCGCGAGCGCGGCGGCATCCCGCTGGATCTACCGCACACAGCCGACGTCGCTGCATGGGCGCCGCTGCTACTTCTCGGCAAAGCAGGTCTCATCAACGAGGCCTGCGCGACCTACACCTATCACGACGATTCCGAGACGGCTCGATTGGGGGTGGAACAGCTTCTGCACGACGGACGCAAGGTAGCCGATTTGATCGCGCAGACTGCGGAAACCAGTGTCCAGGACACACAGCTGCGCAAAACCATTCAGCTCCAGGCACAGCGCTGCTTTGCGCGTCGGGGACTGATCACGCTGACAGATTTTCGTAAGGGCGGTGCGAGCATAGTKGAGATGTCGAGCGTGGCTTGGCAATTTCGTCGGGATCTCCACGGCGTGAGCCTGCAAGCCGTCCTTCGCTTTGTCGCTGTCGCCCTTTGTCCGCCGTTTCTCGCCGCCCGCCTGCGTCGCCTGAGGCGCAGCACCCCGGAACAACTCGCTTGACGGCAACGGCACGGATTGTGGCCCGTCTCCCGGCCCACGCGTCTGACAGCAATCGCACGGTCGGCCACAGCTTGTCTGCCTAAACCGTTATTGATGCCTCTCAAATTCGGCCGGCTCTTGCAC
>NZ_JBFUES010001813.1:0-680 GCF_056403875.1 Bradyrhizobium sp. P2_E8 | reverse complement strand
CGCGGCGACGCCGGAAGGCGCCGTGCGCATCGCCCTCACCGTGCTCGCTCTGTGCTTCACACTGGCCGTGCTGGGCCGTGGGCTCGGCGACAGTTTTACGGTTTTCCTGAAGCCGATCTCGGAAAGTTTTGGCTGGGACCGCGCACAGATCGTCTCGGTCTATTCGCTCACCTGGCTCGCGAGCGGTCTCACCGCCCCCTTCGTCGGACGGCTGTTCGATCATTCCGGACCGCGCATCGTCTATGCGCTCGGGCTATCGCTGCTGGGCGCGGCGTTCCTGATTGCAGCGCACGCACAGCATCTGTGGCAGTTCCAGCTCTCGATCGGCCTCTGCGTCGGCATCGGCGTCGCCTTCATCGGCATCGTGCCGAACTCGATCCTGCTCGGTCGCTGGTTCGGGCCGCGCCTGCCGACCGCGATGTCGGTGGTGTATTCGGCGATGGGCGGCGGCGTGCTGGCGCTGCTGCCGGCCTCGCAGCTCCTGATCGACCATCTCGGCTGGCGCGGCACCTATCAGCTGTTCGGCTTTGCAGCATTGGGGCTGCTGGTGCCGCTGCTGCTGCTGCCGTGGCGGCTGTTCGCCTCGGGCTCGCCGCATGTGGTGAAGAAGACCGATCCTGATTTCGTCGACAACGGCTGGACGCTTCTCGGCGCGATGCGCCACCACGCCTTCTGGGCCC
>NZ_JBFUES010001812.1:0-682 GCF_056403875.1 Bradyrhizobium sp. P2_E8 | reverse complement strand
AACCCCTCATCCGGCGCTTCGCGCCACCTTCTCCCGCAAGGGGAGAAGGAAGATCGCGGCTACACCGGAATCCGCACACTCGCCCTTAATCCGCCCATCGGGCTGTCGCCAAGCGTGATGTCGCCGCCGTGGGAGCGGGCGATGTCGCGGGCGATGGCTAGGCCGAGGCCCGTGCCGCCTTCGTCCTGGTTGCGGGCGTTGTCCAGCCGCAGGAACGGCTTGAACACCTCTTCGCGCAGATGCGCCGGAATGCCCGGGCCGTCGTCGTCGACCGTGACGGTCAGATAACGGTGATCGCGCTGGCCGGTGATGGCGATGCTCTTGCCGTAGCGCGCTGCATTGGTGACGAGGTTGGCGAGGCAGCGCTTGAACGAGGCCGGCTTCACCGTCACCACGGGCAGTCCGTTGAATGCGACGGTCGCAGCGTGGCCGTGGCGTTCGGCATCGCTGCGCAACTCCTCGAGCGCCTGCGCCATGTCGGTCGGCTGCGACTGCTCGCCGGAATCGCCGCGGGCAAAGGCGAGATAGTCCTCCAGCATCATCGACATCTCGTCGACATCCTTGCGCATGCCCTCGAGCTCCGGGTTGTCGCCGATCAGCGCCAGCTCGAGCTTGAAGCGGGTCAGGATGGTGCGCAGATCGTGGCTGACGCCGGCGAGCATCGCGGTGCGCTGCTCCATCG
>NZ_JBFUES010001811.1:0-684 GCF_056403875.1 Bradyrhizobium sp. P2_E8 | reverse complement strand
GCATAGAACCAGAAGCAGCTCCACGCGACGACGAGGATCAGGAGGAGAACGGGTGCGATGAAAAGGCCCCAACGGGGGCGGCGGCCTGCGGCAACGGTCAGATTGGACATGCGGCGACCCTTTGACCCCAGATTTTGTCAAATGTAAGCGAGGTTCGGCTGCGACGAAAGGCGGAGAATTCGCTTCGCTTGGGGGCGCGGTTCTGGTAGCCGTGCCCGCCATGTCGGAAATCACCCTCCCCTCCGTCACGACAGCCAAGGGCGACCTCTGGGTGTTCGGCTATGGCTCGCTGATGTGGCGGCCGGGCTTCGAATTTATGGAACGCGTCCCGGCGCGGCTGGTCGGCGAGCATCGTGCGCTCTGCGTCTATTCCTTCGTGCATCGCGGCACGCCGGAGAAGCCGGGCCTGGTGCTCGGGCTCGATCGCGGCGGCGCCTGTCGCGGTATCGCCTTCCGTGTCGCCGAAAAGGACCGCGCCGACGTCGTCGCCTATTTGCGCGCGCGCGAGCAGGTGACGTCGGTCTATCGCGAGGTGATGCGTTCGGTATGGCTGGAAAACGATGCGCGGCAGCGCGTCTCCGCACTCGCTTACGTCGTCGACCGCGGCCATGTGCAATATGCCGGCCGGTTGTCGCTCGCCGATCAACATCGCCACGTGCTCCAGGGGCACGGCCAGTCCGGGGC
>NZ_JBFUES010001810.1:0-684 GCF_056403875.1 Bradyrhizobium sp. P2_E8 | reverse complement strand
GCTCTCATCACCGGCGTGACCGGCCAGGACGGCGCTTATCTCGCCGAATATCTGCTGTCGCTCGGCTATGTCGTGCACGGCATCAAGCGGCGCTCGTCTTCGTTCAACACCGCGCGGGTCGATCACCTCTATCAGGATCCGCATGTCGGCAACGTGCCGTTCCTGATGCATTACGGCGACATGACGGACTCGACCAATCTGATTCGCCTGGTGCAGCAGATCCGGCCGACCGAGATCTACAATCTCGCCGCCCAGAGCCACGTCGCCGTGAGCTTCGAGAGCCCGGAATACACCGCCAACGCCGACGCGATCGGCGTGCTGCGGCTGCTGGAAGCGATCCGCATCCTCGGCATGGAGAAGGAGACGCGGTTCTACCAGGCCTCGACCTCCGAACTCTACGGCCTCGTGCAGGAGATCCCGCAAAAGGAGACGACGCCGTTCTATCCGCGCTCTCCCTACGGCGTCGCCAAGCTCTACGGCTACTGGATCACGGTGAACTACCGCGAGGCCTACGGCATGTTCGCCTCCAACGGCATCCTGTTCAACCACGAGAGCCCGATCCGCGGCGAGACTTTTGTCACCCGCAAGATCACGCGCGGCGTCGCCCGCATCGAGGTGGGATTGGAGGAGACGCTCTATCTCGGCAATCTCGAGGCCAAGCGCGACTGGGGGCATGCCAAGGAC
>NZ_JBFUES010001809.1:0-688 GCF_056403875.1 Bradyrhizobium sp. P2_E8 | reverse complement strand
GTCGCTCGGCTGGGGCAGCATCAGATCGTCGGTATAGCTGTGCTCGAGCGCTTCGCCGCCGCGGCCGATCATGGCCTCGATCAGCGCGCCCTTGCTGGTCGCAGCGCTCGCTGTCTCCGCGACCTTCCGTCCGTTGCGGAACACTGTCACCGTGTCCGACACGAGCAAAATGTCCTCGATGAAATGCGAGATGAAGACGATTGCAGTGCCTGCCTCGCGCAGGCGCCTGAGCGTCGCGAACAGCCGCTCGACCTCGGGCGGGGAGAGAGCGGAGGTCGGCTCGTCGAGGATGACGATGCGGGCGCCGGAGAACAGCACGCGGGCGATCTCGATGAGCTGCTGGAGCCCGATCGGAAGGTCGCCGAGCCGGCTCATCGGATCGACGTTGATGCCGAAACGGGCAAGCTGCTCGCCGGCCTCGCGCGCCATGCGCCGCCACTGTACCAGGCCGAGGGCGTTGGTCGGCTGGTTGCCGAGGAAGACGTTCTCCGCGACCGTGAGGTCGGGCGCGACGCTGAGCTCCTGATGCACCATGGCGATCCCGGCCGCATGCGCGTCGCGCGCCGAGCGGAAATGGGTCTCCTTGCCGTCGACCAGGAAACGGCCGGTGAATTCGGTGTGCACGCCGGCGATGATCTTCATCAGCGTGCTTTTTCCGGCGCCGTTCTCGCCGACGAGACCGTGGATC
>NZ_JBFUES010001808.1:0-689 GCF_056403875.1 Bradyrhizobium sp. P2_E8 | reverse complement strand
CCGTGATGTATCTTGAAGGCTCGGACCAGCATCGCGGCTGGTTCCACTCCTCGCTGCTGGAAAGCTGCGGCACGCGGGGCCGCGCGCCCTACGACATCGTGCTGACCCACGGCTTCACCCAGGCCGAGGACGGCCGCAAGATGTCGAAGTCACTCGGCAACACGATCGAGCCGCAGGCCGTCATCAAGGAATCCGGCGCCGACATCTTGCGGCTTTGGGTTGCCGCCTGCGACTACACCGACGACCAGCGCATCGGCCCCGAGATCCTGAAGAACACGGTCGAGACCTACCGCAAGCTGCGCAACACCATCCGCTGGATGCTCGGCACGCTGCATCATTACAAGCCGGCTGACGCGGTTCCGCCGGCCGAGATGCCCGAGCTCGAGCGGCTGATGCTGCACGAGCTCGCGATGCGCGCCGAGCTGATCGGCAAGGCGYACGAGACGTTCGACTTCAAGAACGTGGTGGCGACGCTGTCCGCGTTCCTGAACAGCGAGCTCTCGGCGTTCTACTTCGACATCCGCAAGGACACGCTCTATTGCGATCCGCCGTCCTCGCCGACGCGCAAGGCGGCGCTGACCACGATCGATCTGTTGTGCTCTTCGATCCTGAAATGGCTGGCGCCGATCCTCAGCTTCACTGCGGAGGAAGCCTGGCGCATGTACCGGCCGGATGCGGAGCCTTCAGTG
>NZ_JBFUES010001807.1:0-692 GCF_056403875.1 Bradyrhizobium sp. P2_E8 | reverse complement strand
GGTTCTGGCCGTCGAGGCCGGTCATGCTCAGACTGTCGAGCCAATCGAGGCCCTGGAGAATGCCGCTCTGCGCAGTCGCCTGAGGCGCCGCCTGGGATGCGTCCGGGCTTGCCGGCGCGGTCGCGAACGGCGGCGGGGGCACGCCATTGCGCGGGAATGTCGGCGGCAGGCCCGCGTCCTTCTTGGAGGCCACGCCGGTGGCCAGCGGTTTTGCGGTGTCACCGGCCGAGACTGTGACGGTGCCGTCCGGCGCGATGCGGATCGCGAGTTCGGCATCAACGAGATTGAGGCTTTCCGCGCGCAGGTGCCCCATCAGCAGACCGGCACCCGACAGTTTCACCTCGGCCTTCGGCGCGGTGGCGACGATGGCATGGTCCTGGTCGCGCACGATGATGTCGCGGATGCGCACGGCGATACGGATTCGCCCGGCCCGCTCGATCTGGGTGCCGCCGACCTCGACCGTGTTGCCGTGACCGATGTTGTCCTCGATCGCCGCCGCAAGCCAGGGCGTCGCGATGTCGAGATTGATCGGGCCGGCGCCGAGCCGCCACCACAGCGCGCCGAAACAGCCGACGAAGATAACGACGAGGGCGCCGACGACGATGGCCATGCGCTTCAGCCAGCGACCGCCGCCCAGCCAGCTGCGCAGCGATCCGATCCCGTCGCCGAAGCGATGGAAGCCCGAATTGGAA
>NZ_JBFUES010001806.1:0-693 GCF_056403875.1 Bradyrhizobium sp. P2_E8 | reverse complement strand
GTTTCCGGCTCCGTCGACAGGGCTGGGAAAACCGCGGCGAAATGGCGGGCCGTGCGTACGGCAAAACCGTGTGGTCCTGGCCGTCGTTGCTACGGTCAAGCTCTTGCGAATGCGGCAGTCGCGTCAACCGGCGCGATGCCGGCGACTTTCGCGAGAGCGAGGGAGGCCAGAACGAACTCGGCTCCCGGGAGAGCACGGCATAAGCCGTCCAACCACTGCGCAGGGAAGGCCGAGTGATTGGCTACACCTGTATGCTGCTGTGCGGTTTCTGCGTGTGCCTTTTGCGCAGCAGACCGCGGGTGCCAGCTGGCACCCGGCCTTCCCTGCGCCCTCTTGGCTTAGAGGGCAGAGCGACGAAGCAAAGCTCGGGCGAAWTSCGCCGCGAGGCTGCGAAGGCRTGTCTGCATCCAACTGCTCGCWGTCATCGCCCGGCTTGACCGGGCGATCCAGTACTCYGAGACGGCGGTGACTGAATCGAGAAGCTGCGGCGTACTGGATTCCCCGCCTTCGCGGGGAATGACAGTGTCATCTGGAGAACCAGCCCATACCTCATACTCCGTCATTGCGAGCGCAGCGAAGCAATCTAGAATCCCTCCGCGGTGACAGTCTGGATTGCTTCGCTGTGCTCGCAAAGACGGTGTGGAGACAGTTCGCCCCACACTCGGCGGGAGACAGTTCGCCCCACACTCGGCG
>NZ_JBFUES010001805.1:0-695 GCF_056403875.1 Bradyrhizobium sp. P2_E8 | reverse complement strand
GAAGATGCCTGCAAGCGCATCCAGCGCTTCTGCGGCAATTTGCGCTGAGCCGCTCGCGACAATGATTGAAAAGGCCCGCTTCGCGCGGGCCTTTTTTTATTTGCATTTCGATCGCGCTGAGTCGGATGGACATTTGCCCTGATTGATATCCTGCCATGCCGCTCACCCGGATCGCACCGGACGATGCTTCGCATCGCCGAGGCGATCCGACCTCTCCCCGCAAAAGAGCGGGGAGAGGTTAGGGCGCTTGCGTCGTGAGGGACGCGCCGGTCGCTCGCTCCCTCGCCCCGTTCTTACGGGGAGAGGGTGGGGTGAGGGGCTTCTCCGCGCGTTCGGTTTCAGATCTGTCCGATCTGGCACCGCCAGGACTCTTGTGGCATAGACCATCGCGCGCCACGGGTAGGGTGTCCGCTCTGCTCGCATCACATTCATCGCCGGAGACATTCATGCGCCGCTCATTCCTCCTCGCCGGGCTCGCCGCCGCCAGCCTCGTTGCCTCCGTCGCAAACGGCGGCGCACAGCAGCAGCGGATGGTGCGGGTCGGCGTGCTCGAATGCCGTGGCGGTGCCAGCGTTGGCTTCATCGTGGGATCGGTGACCAATCTCGGCTGCGTCCTGCGTGCCGACGGTTTGCCGGAGGATCGCTACGTCGCGACCATCCGCAAAGTCGGTCTCGACATCGGCATCACCCAGGAG
>NZ_JBFUES010001804.1:0-697 GCF_056403875.1 Bradyrhizobium sp. P2_E8 | reverse complement strand
ACCAGGATCAGGCCGTCGGCGCCCTTCTCGATCGCCTTGTGCGCGAATTTCTGGTTGATCACGTCGTGGAAGATGATGCCGCCCCAGCCGTGCACGGCCTGGTTCAGCTCCTCGCGCGCACCGAGCGAGGAGATGATCATCGGCACCTTGTACTTGGCGCAGAGCTGCATGTCGTGATCGAGCCGGTTGTTCGACTTGTGCACGATCTGGTTGACCGCGAACGGCGCCGACGGCTTGTCGGGATGCGCGCGGTCATAGGCCGCGAGCTCTTCGGTGATCCGCGCCAGCCATTCGTCGAGCAGCTCGGGCGGCCGCGCGTTCAGCGCCGGAAACGAGCCGACCACACCGGCCTTGCATTGCGCGATCACGAGATCGGGCACCGAGATGATGAAGAGCGGCGAGCCGATCACGGGGATCGACAGGCGCCCTTTGAACAAGGCAGGCATGGACATCGCGAAACGATCCTCTATTGGCGGTCAAATCGAAGTTGGGAGCCATACCAACAAGGCAATCTTTCCACTGTCAAGTATTGCGTTTTGGCGCCGTGGCGGATGCCGCTACCGCAATTCCAAGCCGCGGAWTTCCTCTTCCGTCATTCCGGGGCGCGCCGAAAGGCGCGAGCCCGGAGTCCATCGGACCTCAGCACGCGTGGCGATATGGATTCCGGGTTCGCGCTTCGCGCGCCCCGGAATGACGA
>NZ_JBFUES010001803.1:0-698 GCF_056403875.1 Bradyrhizobium sp. P2_E8 | reverse complement strand
CGCTGGTGGTGGCCGAACGCTTCAAGATGCTGGAGGCGCTGTTTCCCGGCCGCATCGACCTCGGCCTCGGCCGCGCCCCCGGCACCGATGGCGCCACCGCCTACGCGCTGCGCAGCCGGCTCGACCGCCGCGAGGGCGACGACTTCCTGGAACGGCTGCACGAATTGATCCTGTGGGAGACCCGCGAATTCCCGTCGGGCCATCCCTACAACAACGTCGTCGCGATGCCCGACGACACCAGGCTGCCGCCGATCTGGCTGCTCGGCTCCAGCGATTATTCGTCGGAACTGGCCGCGCAAGTCGGCATGGGCTTCGCCTTCGCGCACCACTTCGCATCCCATGATGCGATCGATGCGATGGTGCATTACCGCAACCGCTTCCAGCCCTCGGCCTGGCGCGCCACGCCGCACGCGATCCTCGCCGTCGCCGTCATCGCGGCGGAGACCGACGAGGAAGCTGAAAAGCTCGCGACATCCTTCGATCTCAATCGCCTGCGCCGCGACCGCGGCCAATATCTTCCGCTGCCGAGCGTCGAGGAGGCGCTGGCCTATCCCTATACGGACGCCGAGCGCACCTCGATCACCCGCAACCGCTCGCGCCTGTTCGTCGGCAGTCCTGCGACCGTGCAGAAGAAGCTCCAGCCGCTGATCGATTCCAGCAAGCCGGACGAGCTGATGGTGATCACCGCGGTGTACGAC
>NZ_JBFUES010001802.1:0-703 GCF_056403875.1 Bradyrhizobium sp. P2_E8 | reverse complement strand
GATCCGGAGCGCCAGGCGCGCGGTGCGCTTCAACTCTCCTACAAGATCGAGGACGATTACGGCGTCACCGGCGCCGAAGCGCAATTTGGCCTGCGCCCCGCCGATGCCAAGGATGGCGCGAAGGATGGCGGCAAGGACGGCGATACCAAGGCTGCCGCACGGCCGCTGTTCCAGCCGCCGCAATTCCCGCTGGTGCTGCCGAATGCGCGCACCCGCAACGGCGTCGGCCAGACGGTGAAGGACCTCAGCGAGGACCCCTATGCCGGCGCCGACGTCACGCTGAGGCTCACCGCCAAGGACGAGGCCGGCAACGAGGCCAGAAGCGAACCCTTCAACATGCGCCTGCCCGAGCGGCTGTTCACGAACCCGCTCTCGCGCGCGCTGATCGAGCAGCGCCGCATCCTCGCGCTCGACGCCAACAAGAATTCCGACGTCTACGCCGCGCTCGACGCGCTGATGATCGCGCCCGAATTGTTTACCCCGGATGCCGGCTGCTATCTCGGTCTGCGCAGCCTGGCGCTCCAGCTCGAGGCGGCCCGCACCGACGACGCGATGCGTGACGTGGTGGCGAGCATGTGGGCGTTCGCGGTCACCATCGAGGACGACGGTGTCGCGGGCAGCGTCAACGCCGCGCTGCGCTCGGCGCAGGATGCGCTCAAGCGGGCGCTGGAGCGCGGTGCCAGCGAGGACGAGATCCGGGTGC
>NZ_JBFUES010001801.1:0-703 GCF_056403875.1 Bradyrhizobium sp. P2_E8 | reverse complement strand
GACAGGCAGGCCGCGCTCACGCACGATCCCGACAAATACCTCACCGAGGCCGACCAGCAGCGCGACAGCATCGGCTCCAACAACTGGGTGATCGCGGCATCGCGCACGGCGACGGGCCGCCCGATCCTTGCCAACGATCCGCATCGCGAGCACAGCGTGCCTTCGCTGCGTTACATCGTCGGCCTCAATGCGCCGGGCCTCTCGGTGATCGGCGCCGGCGAGCCGGCGCTGCCCGGCATCTCGATCGGCCACAACGGCACCATCGCCTTCGGCCTTACGATTTTCAACGTCGACCAGGAAGACCTCTACGTCTACGAACTCAATCCGCAAAACCCAAACCAGTACCGCTACGGCAATGGCTGGGAAGACATGCGAATCGTCCACGAGACCGAGCAGGTCAAGGGCGAGGCCGATCGCGACCTCGAGCTGAAGTTCACCCGCCACGGTCCCGTCATCTTCGTCGACGATGCAAACAAGCGCGCCTTTGCCGTGCGCTCGATCTGGTTCGAGCCCGGCACCTCCGCCTATTTCGGCTCCTCCGACTACATGACCGCGAAGGACTGGAACGGCTTCCTCGCCGCCATGCGGCGCTGGGGCGCGCCGTCGGAGAACCAGGTCTATGCCGACACCCGCGGCAATATCGGCTGGGTTGCCGCTGGCAAGACGCCGCGGCGCGGCAATTTCGACGGCCTGATGCCGGTGC
>NZ_JBFUES010001800.1:0-704 GCF_056403875.1 Bradyrhizobium sp. P2_E8 | reverse complement strand
GCACCAACGTGTCGCAAGTGCCGAAATCGGCCTCGATGCCGCGACGACTGCCGCCGCGCTCGCCCGGCTTGAAGCAACCATAGTGGCGAAAGAAAAGCTCATCGGCGAGAAGAAGGCGTCGCGTGCCGCTCGAAAGCCCTGGCGTGATTACTTCGCTGCGATCGAGAAGATTCTGTCTGACGAACAGGCTGCGGCCATCACCAACTTCACGCGCCAATACGGCCCGCGGACATCGGTCATTCAGCGCCGGCTTCGATCGGTCTACGGCTTCGACGACGTCGAGATCGTCAATCGCAGGTCCGATATCTCGGTCACGGTCAAGCGGCATGGCGTCGAGCTGCGGCCCGTCGACTATTTCAGCGAATCCCAAAAGCAAACGCTGCAGCTCGGTCTCTTCCTGACGGCCTGCAGCGGACAAAACTGGTCGTCGCTCGCGCCGGTCTTTCTCGACGATCCCGTCACGCATTTTGACGATCTCAACATCTATGCGCTGTTAGATCTGATCATGGGTCTGCTGAAGTCAGACTTCGGCACCCGGCAATTCATCATCTCGACCTGCGACGAGAAGTTCTTCCAGCTCGCGCGCCAGAAATTCAACTATCTGCAGGACAGCGTTCGCTTCTACCGCTTCCGCGCCATCGGAGAAAACGGTCCTCTCATCGACCGGGTCGGTCCGTGAGTCGATCCGTGGCGTTGCACCAATG
>NZ_JBFUES010001799.1:0-705 GCF_056403875.1 Bradyrhizobium sp. P2_E8 | reverse complement strand
CCGCAGGTCGCGATCGTGATGGGGTCCTGTACCGCTGGCGGGGCCTATGTGCCGGCGATGTCGGACGAGAGCATCATCGTGCGCAACCAGGGCACCATCTTCCTCGGCGGCCCGCCGCTGGTGAAGGCGGCGACCGGCGAGGTGGTGACCGCAGAGGAGCTCGGCGGCGCCGACGTGCATTCGCGGCAATCGGGCGTGACCGATCACTACGCCCAGAACGACGCGCATGCGATCGGCATCGCCCGGCGCATCGTCGGCACCTTGAAGCCGTCGAGCCGGCCGAACCTCAACATGCATCCGCCGCGCGATCCGCTGTTCGCGGCCGAGGAGATCTACGGCGTGGTGCCGGTCGATGGCCGCAAGCCGTTCGACGTGCGCGACATCATCGCCCGCGTCGTCGATGGCTCCGAGTTCGACGAGTTCAAGAAGCTCTACGGCACGACGCTGGTGTGCGGGTTCGCCCATATCTGGGGCTATCCGGTCGGCATCATCGCCAACAACGGCATCCTGTTCAGCGAGAGCTCGCTGAAGGGGGCGCATTTCATCGAGCTGTGCTGCCAGCGCGGCATTCCGCTGGTGTTCCTGCAGAACATCACCGGCTTCATGGTCGGCAAGAAATACGAGGCCGGCGGCATCGCGCGCGACGGCGCCAAGCTGGTGACGGCGGTCGCGACGGCGTCTGTGCCGAAATTCACCGTGGTGATC
>NZ_JBFUES010001798.1:0-706 GCF_056403875.1 Bradyrhizobium sp. P2_E8 | reverse complement strand
GCCAAGAAACGCCGACAGAGGCTCGGCCTTGTAGCCAGCCTGAACTTTTTTCACGTTGTCGAGGTCAGCCGGATTGAAGAGCTGCGTGCGATAAGCAGCCCAAATGAAATCCGTTTCCGAGCGGATCACCGCCTTCACCCCGGCGGGCTTTTCGCCCTTCCAGTTCGGTCCCGCAACGAGGAAGCTACCAGCATCATTCCCCGTTGCGCGGCTGCCGATATAGGCAAAATTGAACGTGTATGCATCGATAAACTGGATACTGTAATAGCGGTCCTTTTCGATCGCAGGCACGGTAAGCACGAGTGGCTCGGCACGCAGGTCCGCCCCGAGCCACGAGTAAGGCGTATCCGAGTTTGGCGTCTGGATCGCCGTGTCGGCAGGTGTGTAGACACGCGGGGTGTTGACGAGGTGGTTCCACGGGGCTTTGTACTCCGGGTTCTTCTCCTCCACGAAATAGGCGTGCTGGATACGGTAGCTATCCACCATCGGGAAGCCGTAGATATAGGCCTCCTTCGCGATGGCGCGTGCCTCGGTTGTGCTAACGCTGGTCTGTGCGAGCGCTGGGAAAGATTTCACCGCATTGGCACTGATTGCCGCTAGGGCTGCGGAACGAAGTAGATCGCGTTTCGTCAACATTGGACGATCCCTCTCTATGCAGCGTTCAGGCGGGTGCGTGCCGCCAGCAGAACTCCAATAAGTCTACAGA
>NZ_JBFUES010001797.1:0-707 GCF_056403875.1 Bradyrhizobium sp. P2_E8 | reverse complement strand
GCTGATGAAGATGATGAGCGTGTTGTCGAGCTTGCCCATATCCTGCACCTTCTGGACGACGCGGCCGATTTCGTGGTCGGTGTACATGAGATACGCGGCGTATACGTCGGCCTGGCGGATAAACAGCTTCTTCTCGTCGGCCGACAGCACGTCCCACTTCTTCAGCAGATCGTCAGGCCAGTCAGTCAATTTCGTGTCCTGCGGGACCACGCCGAGTTTCTTCTGGTTTATGAGAATCTGATCGCGGAGCGCGTTGTAGCCCTGGTCGAACAGGTGCAGATCGGTGGCCTTCTTCACCCATTCCGGCGTCGGATGATGCGGCGCATGCGTGCCGCCCGGAACGTAGTACAGAAGGAACGGCATCGACGGATCGATCGAGTTCAATCTGTCCACCCAACTGATGGCCTCATCGGCCATGGCGGTGATCAGATTCCATTCTGGACGTCCCTCAAACGGCGCAATCAGCGTCGTGTTGCGGTACAGCATCGGCGTCCACTGACTGCTGTCACCCCCCATGAAGCCGTAGAAATATTCGAATCCCATTCCGGTCGGCCATTGATCGAACGGGCCGGCTTGGCTGGTCTGGTAGGTCGGCGTGTTGTGATCCTTGCCGAACCACGAGGTACGGTAACCGTTCTCAAGCAGAATGCGGCCGATCGTGGCTGTGTCCTTCGGAAGGACGCTGTTGTAGCCGGGGAATCCGGTGG
>NZ_JBFUES010001796.1:0-710 GCF_056403875.1 Bradyrhizobium sp. P2_E8 | reverse complement strand
CAGTGAGACTCCGTTAAGTGCAACCCGCGCATTGTTCCCCGCAAGAAAACGGGGACGGGTCATGGACGGACGGCTGCCAGGGATGGGGGGCGGGGCGCTACGCGCGCTGCAGTGGCCATGCTGAACGTACCGACACTCTGGACGGTCTTCGCCGTCAACTTCCTGGCGCTCGGCCTGATCTGGGCCTATGTGACGCGCTCCTATCCGAAATTCGCGGCCGCACGGTTCTGGATGGCATCGGCCTTCGTCGCCGCGGCCGGCGCGATGGCGGCCCTGGTCCGACTGTTCGTCTCTTCTCCCTTGCCGTTGCTGTTCGGCGCTGCCGGTGTCGTCGCGGCGAGCTGCCTCGCCGCCATGGGCATTCAGCGCTTCTACGACCGGCCGGTGTCATGGCGCCTCATGATCGTGACGGGCGCCTTGAGCCTCGGCGGTGTCGTCTTCTTCATGGTCGGCTTCGAGAGCATGCAGCTGCGCATGCTCAGCTACACGATCGGTCAGGCACTGCCGCTGGTGCTGTCGCTGCGTCTGTTGCTGTTGCCGCCCGAAGGGCACGTCAATCCGGGCGCCCGTCTGGCCGGCATCGTCATCATCACCATCATTGCGATCTTCCTTGCCCGTGCGGTGGGCAATCTGCTCGGCCACGATTTCTCGGCGGTCGCCGGCGGTCAGACCCATGCCGTCCTGGTGCTGGGGCTCCTGTTCCTTTCTAT
>NZ_JBFUES010001795.1:0-714 GCF_056403875.1 Bradyrhizobium sp. P2_E8 | reverse complement strand
GCATCACGCTCGCCCGACGCTCTCCGGAACCGAAATGGTCCTCATAGCGACTAATCGGCAACCATTGAGAAAAGTCGCGATCCCCATATCGAATCATTAACCACCCCTTTACGCCCGCATGAAAATGCTGGTCGATCAGAAGAAATCTGGAAGTGAACTATGTCTGCCGCAGTGCCGAAGTCAGTTGAGTCGCCGTCCCTCGAACCGTCCTGCCGCGATACCGCGGCCCATGCTCTCTCCATCGTGCGCGACGGCGTGATCACGGGCGAAGGCCCGACCACCAAGGGCCGGGTGCACTTTTCCCGTTCGCTCGATGCCGATGACACCGCCTGGTGCACGCGCATCCTGACCGCCACCGCCGTCAACGACCAGCCGGTCAGCCGCCCCGAAGCCGAGGCGCTGTTCGAAATCAACGAGGCCGCGACCGAGCGCACCGATGGCGGCCGGTTCGACGACCTGCTTGCCAAGGCCGTGGCTCACTATGCCGCAAGCGCCTCGGGCCTGAAGGTGCCGCCGCGCAGCGTCGCGCTGTCGGCCGACACCGAGATCGAGAGCTGGGCGCCGTCCTATGCCTCCAAGGTCAACAGCGAGATGCTGGAGTGGATCGCCGGCCAGATGCGCGGCAAGCGCCAGAACAACCGTCGCCTGATGGCGATGGTGGCGACCTTCCTGGGCGCCACCGCGCTGCCTTTGGCGGGCCAATTGCCGAACGTG
>NZ_JBFUES010001794.1:0-715 GCF_056403875.1 Bradyrhizobium sp. P2_E8 | reverse complement strand
ATTGCGCACTAGGCCGGGACGACGGCGGAGAGTGAGGCCACAGCTCGCGCTATCAAGCAGTGTGAACCCCACGGGAATCGGCTAAACTCCCCCTATGGACAGCAGCGCCCGCAACATCGCCCTCGTGCCGCCGCCGGACCGCCGTCAATCCGAGACTGCGCTGGCGATCGCGCGCGGCACGGCGCGGCTGCTGCGCTCGCTTGGTTTCTCCTGCATCAGCGAATTGCCGCTGCCCTCGGGCCGGCGTGCCGATCTGGTGGCGCTGAACGAGCGCGGCGAGATCTGGATCGTCGAGATCAAGTCGTCGGTGGAGGATCTGCGCGCCGATCAGAAATGGCACGAGTACCGAGCCCATTGCGACCGGCTGTTCTTCGCCTTCACGCAGGACCTGCCGTGCGAGATCTTTCCGCAAGACACCGGCCTGATCATCGCCGACGCCTACGGCGCGCATCTGCATTGCGAGGCGCCCGAGCACAAGATCGCGGCCGCCACGCGCAAGCAGATGACGGTGCGCTTTGCGATGGCGGCGGCGCTGCGGATCAACCGGCTGGTCGATCCGCAGGGGCACGCGGATTTCTGGGAATGAATGCGCACGGTGGGTTAGCGTAGCGTAACCCACCACTTCTGCCGCACGCGAAAGGGTGGATTACGCCTTCGGCTAATCCACCCTACGAAACTTACCTCGGCGCGCGCTTGGCCAAAATGCGCTGCAACG
>NZ_JBFUES010001793.1:0-717 GCF_056403875.1 Bradyrhizobium sp. P2_E8 | reverse complement strand
GCCTCGACCGCGGCCGGATCGATGTTCTGGTCCGGCAGCACGTCCGCAAAGACCGGCGAGGCGCCGACTGCGACGATCGCGGCGGTCGATGCCACGAACGAGTTCGGCGGGGTGATGACCTCGTCGCCGGGACCGATGTTGAGCGCCCTCATCGCGAGGATCAGCGCATCGGTACCGGAATTCAGCGTCACGACATGCGGCGAGCCGAGATAGGCGGACAGTTCCTCTTCGAGCTTTCCGACCGCCGCCCCGCCGATGAAATCGCCACGCTGGAAGACGCCCTCGACCGCCTGCATGATCTCGGCGCGCTCTTCCTCGAATTGCGCCGGAAGATTGACGTAACCGATGCGCCGGCGGCCGGTGTCAGCGTCCATGGCAGAACTTCCTGACAGTTTCGATGACGCGGTCCTGCTGCGCGCGTGTCAGGTGCTGGTCCACCGGGAAGCTGATGACTTCCTTGGCATGGCGGTCGGTGACCGGGAACGTTCCCGGGGCGTAACCGAGATGCTTGAGGCCTTCCTGCTGATACAGCGGGATCGGATAGTGGATCTTGGCTTCGATGCCGTTGTCCAGGCAGTACTGATAGCCTTGGCATGGCGGTCGGTGACCGGGAACGTTCCCGGGGCGTAACCGAGATGCTTGAGGCCTTCCTGCTGATACAGCGGGATCGGATAGTGGATCTTGGCTTCGATGCCGTTGTCCAGGCAGTACTGATAG
>NZ_JBFUES010001792.1:0-718 GCF_056403875.1 Bradyrhizobium sp. P2_E8 | reverse complement strand
ATACAGGAGCTCGCGGCAGGCGCATTCGACGAACAGCGCCTCCTTGGTGCGGAAATAATAGGTGATCTGGCTCGGAAATGCGTCCGCGGCGGCCGCGATGTCGGTGATCGAGGCGCCCGACAGCCCCCGCTCCCGGAACAGCGGGCTGGCCGCGTCCAGCAGCAGCGAGCGCATTTTGCGGCCGGCCGAGCGTGTGGCGCGCGCCGCATGCCGGGGGTCGCCGGCCGCCGTCTCGGATGGGGCGTGGGCAGATTTGTCTGCCATTGGATCCTCCCGCTGATTTATTTGTATGCCATACAAACAAATAAATCAAGCTGAGGGGCCCCCCCCGCCCCCGCGCGGGCGCCAAGGGCCGAGACCTGGCCCTCCAACCTTGCAAAGCCGGTCAAAATCCGTATAAGGCGCGCATCCGCAGACCCCGGCCGGGAGCTGAACGGACGGTCTCAACAAATCATTCGTGATTTTGGTGTGGCAGGGCCAGTCGGCCCGTCGTCCCGTGTTTCCGCCTTCTGAGCTTAATCCCAGAGTCCTTTCCGAAGGTCTCTTAAGGGCTTGACGCCGGGCGATGCGCCAACATGAGGAAAGGACTTCCATGCCTCTTTACGAGCATGWTTTTCTCGCGCGCCAAGACGCGAGCCCGCAGCAGGTCGAAGAGCTGACTGCGCAGATGACCGGTATCGTCGAGGGTCTCGGCGGCAAGATCACCAAGACCGAGAAC
>NZ_JBFUES010001791.1:0-721 GCF_056403875.1 Bradyrhizobium sp. P2_E8 | reverse complement strand
AGCCGGTTGATGGTCTCCCAGAGATTGCGCTCCATCTCCTCGGTCTTGGGCGGAAAGAACTCGAAGGAGATCGCAGGCCGCTTCAGGTGCCCGTCTTGCCCGTCGGCTGTCGCAGGCTTCGTCAGATCAGTCATGGCACCACTCACTCCAGGTCTTCGCAGCCTGCGGTCAGGTCGAGATTGGGAATAGCCAAGATAAGCCAAAGCGGCCGCACTCGACAGCCCATCGGTGATGGGAAGTGGCMCACTTGACCTTGGAAGCGTTGAATTTTCTTACTTGCAAGATGAATTGTGGGAAATGCGTTATTTCAATAAAGTACGTAAGATCAATAAGATATGCCGTTTCAGCGGTAGTTTGATGGTCGGCTATCGCGATGGGCAGCATGAATTCGCTGTTATATCGGTGTCGCCTGTCCCAACGCCTCGTTTGGTGGGGCGCATCGGCTCGCACACGCCAGACCTGCGCTGTCTGCCCATTGCCGCCGCGCGGCCCTCCACTACGTTAACGCGCCATGATCCCGCTCTCAGTCCTCGACCTCTCCGTCGTCACCACAGGCACAAAACCCGCCGCGGCGCTGCGCAACAGCATCGATCTGGCGCGCCATGTCGATGGGCTCGGCTATGTCCGCTATTGGCTCGCCGAGCATCACAACCTCGCCTCCGTCGCGAGCCCGGCGCCCGACGTGATGATCGGGCAGATCGCGGCGGTGACGAAGCACATC
>NZ_JBFUES010001790.1:0-721 GCF_056403875.1 Bradyrhizobium sp. P2_E8 | reverse complement strand
GGCTTACCGCTGCCGCTTCCGCGGAAACAGGCGGTCGCGGATATAGCGCGAGGTCGGGGTCAGGCGGATGCCGCGCGGCTTCTGCCAGGCGGCGCGGTCGATCTCCTTCTTGTCGCCGATCGCGAGCCTGCCCTTGGCGCCTTTGGCGATGAAGATCGCATCGCTCATCTTGCGGCCGGAGCGCTTGTTCCTGGCCTTCACTTCCTTCCAGAGGCTGATCCTGCCGAGCTTCAGCTCGGGCAGCTCCTCCTTGATCTCCCGCCGCAGGCAGTCCTTCTCGGACTCGCGCGCGCGTTTGCGGCCGCCCGGGAACATCCACAGGCCGTCCGACCGGCGTCTGACCAACAATACCTTGCCGCGCTTGGCGGCGACCAGCTTGGAAGACTTCGCCATTACTGCCGCAATCGAAAATAGAATCGTCCTGATCGTAACTTGTCTAGTCGGATAGACAAGTTCGGGACGTGCCTTGATCACAGGCCACGGGCCGTCGGGCCAGCTGCGATACGGCGGGCAGATCGCGCCGTTCGAGGGCGCGAGATCAACCTTTGCTCGCCCTCGCGCCCGCCTCCGCGCGATCCTCCGTCCTGATCCAGGCCATCATCATCTCCCAGGCCACGGACAGGATGATCGGCCCGATGAACAGGCCGACGATGCCATGGGCGAGCGTGCCGCCGATCACGCCGACGAAGATCACGATGGTCGGCGTGGTCAGGCCACGTCC
>NZ_JBFUES010001789.1:0-721 GCF_056403875.1 Bradyrhizobium sp. P2_E8 | reverse complement strand
GGGCATCGAGCTGATCAACAGCTACTTCTCGGTGATGATCGCGGTCGTCGCCGTGCTCGCGCTGGCGAGCGCTGCGCGCTACTACCTCGTGATGACGATCGGCGAGCGCATCGTCGCCGACCTCAGGCGCGACGTCTTCGCCCATCTGCTGTCGCTCTCGCCCGCCTTCTTCGATTCGGCGCGCAGCGGCGAATTGATCTCGCGGCTCACCGCCGACACCACCCAGATCAAATCCGCCGTCGGCGCCTCGGTGTCGATCGCGCTGCGCAACCTGATGATGTTCTTCGGCGCCGCGGCGATGATGGTGATCACCAGCCCGAAGCTGTCGGGCTTCGTGCTGCTGGCCATTCCCCTGATCGTGCTGCCGCTGGTCGCCTTCGGGCGCTGGGTGCGGCGTCTGTCGCGCAATGCGCAGGACACGCTGGCCGAGGCCTCCGCCTATGCGGGCGAATTGGTCGGCGCGATCCGCACCGTGCAGGCCTATACCAGCGAGCGGTTTGCCGAGAAGCGGTTCGGCGGCGAAGTCGAGCAGGCCTATGAGGCCGCGCGCACCTCGACACAGGCGCGCGCCGTGCTCACCGCCATCATCATCTTCATCGTGTTCGCAAGCGTGGTCGCGATCCTCTGGATCGGCTCGCATGACGTGCTCACCGGCGCGATCTCGCCGGGCCGGCTAGGCCAGTTCGTGCTCTATGCCGCGTTCGCGGCCGCCGGCCTCGGC
>NZ_JBFUES010001788.1:0-723 GCF_056403875.1 Bradyrhizobium sp. P2_E8 | reverse complement strand
CGTCACGCCTGGTGGTCTCGAACTGCTGCAGGCGCGGGTCAAGGGCACCGGCGCCGGCATGGAGCCGCCGCCCGAGGCGCGGCTCGTCGATGGCTGGTTTCAATGGCAGCCGAAGCGTGCGCCGATGCGGGAGGTCGTGCTCGGCAATTCCGGCGCGGCCGGGGAATGGCGGCTCTGCCATGAGGGCGTGTGCCGGACGTTGTCGGAGATTGTCGGGCATCCCACAGGTGCTAACGTTACAAAAATGAGCGTCTGCAAAGATCCGTAGCCCCGATGAGAGAAGCGATATCCGGGAACGGCGCCCCCGGATATCGCTTCGCTCATCCGGGCTGCAAAGAACAACAACGGGAGACACTTGATGGATCGGCTCAAGGGCAAGGTTGCGATGGTGGTGGGGGCCGGCTCGATCGGGCCCGGCTGGGGCAACGGCAAGGCCACCGCGGTGACCTTTGCGCGCGAGGGTGCGCAGGTGTTCTGCGTCGACCGCAACGGCACTGCTGCCGAGGAGACCGCGAAGATCATCAAGGACGAAGGCGGCCAGGCGACCCCGTTCACCGCCGATGTCTCGCGGTCCGCCGAGATCGAGGCGATGGTCGCGGCGTGCCTCAAGGCCTATGGCCGCATCGACGTGCTCGACAACAATGTCGGCATCGCCGAGATGGGCAGCGTGGTCGAGGTGACCGAGGAGAGCTGGGACCGCGTCTTCAGCGTCAACCTCAAGAG
>NZ_JBFUES010001787.1:0-724 GCF_056403875.1 Bradyrhizobium sp. P2_E8 | reverse complement strand
GTGTGGATCTGCGAGGCCAGGGTCACGATGTCGACCGCGGGGTCGGCAAAGGGCGGCAGCACCTCGCGGATGGTCTGCGGCGTGATCGTCGGGAAGTCGCCCTGGAGATTGATCACGATCTCGGCCTTGCCTTCGGGATCGAGCTTCTGCATCGCCTCGTGGACACGGTCGGAGCCGGAGGGGTGCGTGGCGCGGGTCATCACGGCCTCGCCGCCATGGGCCGTCACGACCGCGGCGATCTCGTCTGTGTCGGTTGCCACCGCGACCCGACCGATGCCGGCGGCCTCGGCACGGCGCAGCACATGCACGATCATCGGCAGGCCCGCGATATCGGCGAGCGGCTTGCCGGGCAGGCGGGTAGCGGCCATGCGGGCCGGGATCAGCACCAGGATGCGGGGATCGGTCATCGGGTCAAGAGCCTGGAAACGGGGCGTTTTCCGCGCCGAGAAATGGGTGGGGACGGGTTCAAAGCCGGCTCGCTTATACGGGTTGCCAGACCCCGGGCAAACCGATATCTCAATGGCAAAACTCGGGGGAAAGACAAGGAACGTGTGATTCTCCTGGGGCTCGTCCTGGCGGCCGCCCGGCCGCTCAATCCTTCTCAGCGGTGTGGGGCCTGGCCGGAAATGGACTCTTTCGAACTCAACAAGATTCTCGGTGCCGTGCTCGGCACCTGTCTCATCCTGCTGGTCACGAGCTTCACCGCGAGTGCGCTGTTCTCGCC
>NZ_JBFUES010001786.1:0-725 GCF_056403875.1 Bradyrhizobium sp. P2_E8 | reverse complement strand
GCCCAAGACCGCGGCGGCGATCCTGACCTTGAWCACGCTCGGCATCGTCATCGGCCCTGCAACCTGGCTCGGCATCAGCGCGGTGGACGGCGCGCGCGAACTGGCGCACCAGCTCGGCACCGGCGACCTCGCGCTCCAGTCGGCGCCGGAGCAGCTGAAGTCGTGGCCGATCGTCGGCCCGTGGCTCTACGAGCTCTGGGACCAGGCCTATACCAACATCCGCGCGGTGCTGCGGGAAGTGGCGCCGTATCTCCAGCCGCTGGCGGGGCCGCTCTTGTCGCTCGCGGGCGATGCCGGGGTCGGCACGCTTCAGTTTCTGGTCTCGGTGTTCGTGGCCGGCTTCCTGTTCCCACATGGACCGAGGCTGGTTGCGGCCGGCCGCGGCTTCCTGTTTCGCATCGTGCCCGAACAGAGCGAGCATTTCCTGGGGCTCGCCGGCGCGACCATCCGCGCCGTGGCGCAAGGCGTGATCGGCGTCGCGATCGTGCAGGCACTGCTCGCCGGCATCGGCTTCAAGCTCGCGGCCGTGCCGAGCGCCGGCCTTCTCGCCTTCCTCGTGCTGCTGCTCTCGATTGTGCAGATCGGCGCCTTCCTGGTGCTGCTGCCGGTGATCATCTGGATCTGGACCGCCAAGGACGTCACCACGGCGCTGCTGCTCACGGTGTTTCTCGTCCTGGTTGGTTTCATCGACACCATGTTGAAGCCGCTCGTGATGGGACGTGGCC
>NZ_JBFUES010001785.1:0-727 GCF_056403875.1 Bradyrhizobium sp. P2_E8 | reverse complement strand
CATCAAGGCCGGCGAATAGACGAAGATGAAGGGGATGACATAGCCGGCGAGCGCGATGCGCATCGCCTCCCAGCCGATCTTGTCCGGATTCTCCTTCGCGATCGGCGCGGCCGCGAGCGCTGCGAGCGCCACCGGCGGCGACAGGTCGGCCATGATGCCGTAGTAGAACGCGAACATGTGGCTCGCGATCAAGGGCACGCCGAGTTTCGCCAGCGCGGGCGCTGTGAGCGCGGCGGTGATGATGTAGGTCGGGATGGTCGGAATGCCGGTGCCGAGCAGGATCGACAGCAGCATGGTCATGATCAGCGCCAGGAACAGGCTCTTCTCGCCGAGCCCGATCACCCAGCCGCCGAAGATGGTGCCGACACCGGTCTGCGACATCATGCCGATGATGACGCCGACGATGGCGCACGCCATGCCGACGGTGATGGCGGACTTGGCGCTCTCGGCCAGCGCGTCGCGGCATTCGCGCAAGGCCTTGAACCCGCCACGGATGAAAGCGGTGATCACAATCAGCCCGGCGACGACGCTCGCGACCGGCACGATCTGAAGGCCATCACGCGACAATGCGGCAACGACGAGCGCGAGCCCGACCCAGAAGATGGTGCGGATCACCATGGAGGACGCACCGGCCGTGATGCTGGCGCCCAGGATCAACGTCACCGTCAGCGCAAGACCCATGCTGCCGGCATAGAGCGGCGTAAAGCCTTCGAACAGCATGTAGACC
>NZ_JBFUES010001784.1:0-728 GCF_056403875.1 Bradyrhizobium sp. P2_E8 | reverse complement strand
AGGCTGCCTGCGGTGGGCATCGGCGAGTCGTCGATGCTGGAGGCCGCCGAAGCTGGCCGCCGCTTCGGTGTGGCGACCACGACGCCGCTGCTCAAGTCGAAGATCGACGCGTTGCCGGACACGCTGGGATTGCGATCGTGCTACACCGGCACGCGCTTTGCCGAAGGCGATCCGAACGAGCTGATGCGCGATCCGGCGCGGCTGCGTGCAGCCCTCGCCGGCGCGGTCGAGGCCTGCATCGCGCAGGACGGGGCGGAGGCTGTCATCATCGGCGGCGGGCCGCTGGGGGAAGCCGCGCGCGAGCTTCAGCCGATGTTCACTGTCCCTGTCATCGCGCCGATCCCGTCGGCCGTAAGGCGGATCGTTCGCCTCGTCACGGCGTAACGTCTGCTTTTTCCGCGCCGCGGCATCGGCCGTGATGCGGAAAACTGTTTTCCTTGACATGAAGTGTGCGGTGCTCGACGTGTAACGATGCCGAGCGACGGCACGCGCGTGCCCTCGCGAAAAGAAAAACAGCACCGGGATGACGTCATGAACGCGGGCCTCAGCGAAAAGGACTACCTCGCCACCCTGCGCGGCTTGTGGGACAAGGCCTGGCCGAAGGGCATGCCGCGTTCGCCGAACTATCTGCACGGCGAAGTTCCCTTGACGGAATATCTGCGCGCCTGGGCGAAGCGGAGCCCGGATCGTCCCGCGGTGATCTTCTACGGGCACGTCACCACCTACGC
>NZ_JBFUES010001783.1:0-733 GCF_056403875.1 Bradyrhizobium sp. P2_E8 | reverse complement strand
CCCGACCATCGCCGACGCCGTCCTGGATCGGCTCGTCCACAATGCTCACCGCCTCACACTCAAGGGAGACAGCATGCGAAAGATCACTGCGCAGCGCGCCAATCTTGACGCAGCCAAGAAAACCTGACCCAACTCCTCATGCCGGCAACGACACTCCGGCCGCCTTCGTCGGAACAGGTGGCCGCCTTCGATCGGAATGCATGGTCGCGTTCAATCGGAATCCCTGGCCGCAATCCCCGGAATCCGCAGCCAATGCGGGAAGCGGGGCTGGACTGAGTAGGATAGGCCCAAAATGCCAACAATCGAAGAATGCAAGACGTACGCGACAGAATACAAAACACTCGGAAATGATCGGGAAATTTCGGCCCGCCGAAGCACAGTGCTACTGGGTATTTCACGCAGTTGGACAGCGCTAGCGCACCAAATTGAGCACCTGACGGAAATCGACAAAGACGAAAAGAGTAAGGCCGCCTGAGTTGGCGGCCTCTTTACTGATCCCTCTTATTCCGGGAGTAATGTCTGTTCAGCGCCCGCATGATCCCTATACGGACGAACATCGTCGGGCCGCCGCGCTCGACGACGAGGAGCAAGCCTTCAATCGCCGCGCGCCACTCGGGGCGTGTTTAGGTCCGCTTCATGCTGTCCGCGATTGCACGTTCAACTTCTGACGCGAGAACCGTCAGGTGATCGGCCAGCCTCGTAAAWAGCTCTCGTTTCTTCGGGTCGGTCGCCA
>NZ_JBFUES010001782.1:0-733 GCF_056403875.1 Bradyrhizobium sp. P2_E8 | reverse complement strand
TGTTAGCGGAGCAGCTGGAGCACGCTCTGCTGCGAGGTGTTGGCCAGCGACAGCGCGGAGACCGCGATCGACTGCCGGGTCGACAGCGCCTGGCTGTTGGCCGCCTCGACGTTGGTGTCGGCCAGCGTCAGGTTGGACGAGCCGGTCTGCAGCACGTTGATCAGGTTCTTGTTGAAGTCCTGACGGATCTGCACCACCGAGAGGTTCGAGCCGAGGCTCGAGGCCTCCGAGCGCAGCGTGCTCGAGGCGGCGTTCAGGTTGGTCAGCACCCTGTTGGCGGCAGCGTTGTCGATGAAGTCGACGCCGACGGTCAGAGCAGCGAGGCCCAGACCCTTGGAGTTGTAGGTCACGCCGGTGATGTTCAGGCTCGACTTGCCGGTCTCGTCGAACACCAGCTTGAGCTGGTCGCCGTTCAAGAGGTTGACGCCGTTGAACGAGGAGTCCTGCGAGGTCGTGTCGATCTGGTTCAGGATGTTGTTGTACTGGGACACCAAATTAGCACGCGCCGTCTGGGCAACCCCATCCTGGACGGGATTGGAAGCCGTCGAGAAGGTCAGCGCCGAAGTCAGCGTGCCGCCGATCGCACCACCCGCCGCCGTCGAACCGAGCGTCGAGGACGCATAGTCGTTGGATGCGGTGATGGTCAGCAGACCGTTGGCGTCGATCGTCGCCGAAAGGTTGTTGGCCTGAAGCTTGGTGTTGAGCTGATCAAGCGTCTTGACCGTGCCGTTGG
>NZ_JBFUES010001781.1:0-734 GCF_056403875.1 Bradyrhizobium sp. P2_E8 | reverse complement strand
CTCGAACGCGGCCTTCAGCGCATTGAGGTGCGGCACCAGCGGGTTGCCGATCGCGATGTGCTCGGCCGGCGGAGTGTGGATGGTGGTGTCGAGGCGGCGCACGCGGGTCTGCAGGCTCATCGAGCGGTGGATCAAATCCTGCAGCTGCAAGGGCAGCTTCTCGATGGTGTCGGCGGGGCCGGGATCGGCCGCGGTGAGCTTGACCTTGGTCTTCTCGCGGTTGGCCTGGACCAGCGTCATCTCGCCTTCCTTCACCGCGCGGTGCAGCAGCAGCCAGGAGGCGAGCTGCATCAGGCGGGTGGTCAGGCGCATGCTCTCGGTCGCGTAGGTGAGGCTGACGGCGCGATCGAGTGCCTTGGCCTCGGTGCGGCCGGCGCCGTCGAGATAGGCGGCAGTCTCTTCGACGAGGTCCATGCCCTCGCGGAACAGCGTGCCGAACGCCGCAGAATTGGTGAACCGCTCGCTGAGTTGAACGAGAGCGCCGTCGGCCTGCAAACGTTCCATGGTTAACGCCCCTTACGCAACTGTTTACCTGTCCGGCTTTGCGCCGGCTTATGATGAACAAATCATTGCGCGGGCGGGACGCGGAGTCCAGCGACAAGCACGGATATGGTTTCCGCGGGTCTTTCCCCGGAATTCAACCGCAACGAGACGCAAAAAAGAGCCGCCGGGAGACCGGCGGCTTTGAAAGTTGATAACAGGGAGGCGTCAAACAGAGTGGACAGGAGCCACTC
>NZ_JBFUES010001780.1:0-736 GCF_056403875.1 Bradyrhizobium sp. P2_E8 | reverse complement strand
CCGCAGGGCATTGCGGACGCCGTGTTCTCGCCCGATCGCGTCGATACCGCCTTCATCGACCGCCTGCTGTCGAAATGCACCGACCACCTAAGCCTGCTGGCGGCGCCGGCGACGCTCGACCGGGTCTATGATTTCGGCACCGATGCCTTCGATGCCGTATTCGACACGCTGCGCTCCACCATGCCCTGCATCGTGCTCGACATCCCGCACCAATGGTCGGGCTGGACCAAGCGCGCTCTGATCGGGGCCGACGACATCCTGATCGTGGCGGCGCCCGATCTCGCCAATCTGCGCAATGCCAAGAACCTGTTCGACCTGTTGAAGGCCGCGCGCCCCAACGACCGGCCGCCGCTCTACTGCCTGAACCAGGTCGGAGTGCCGAAACGTCCCGAAATCGCCGCTGCGGAGTTCGCCAAGGCGATCGAGAGCCAGCCGGTCGTCTCGATCCCGTTCGAGCCGCAGATCTTCGGCTCGGCAGCCAACAACGGCCAGATGATCGCGGAGATCTCCGCCAACCACAAGTCGATCGAGATGTTCCTCCAGATCGCCCAGCGCCTGACCGGCCGCAGCGAAACGAAGAAACAAAAGTCGTCCCTGCTTTCACCCCTGATTGAGAAGTTGCGGGGAAAATAAGCCGCCGCATGGAGTCGTTAAGTGTTTGGTAAGCGTAGCGGAACAGACACCGACCTTCGGGCCCCAAAGCCCGGCGCCGTGTCGCCAGAGCCTGCCCCGGCTC
>NZ_JBFUES010001779.1:0-737 GCF_056403875.1 Bradyrhizobium sp. P2_E8 | reverse complement strand
GCTGATGCCGCGCCAGACCGCCGTTAGGTTCATGTTCGACGGACGTCTCCGGCGGCATCAGGATTGGGATCTGATATTCCGGATGATCCGGGACCAGACGGCGATGTTTCTTTTGCCGAGCCCGACCGTGATCTATCACCTTCAATCCGGGGCCAATGTCAGCCGCACGGCCTCCGTGATGCCGTCGCTGAGATTTCTTGCCCGGCACAGACGCGCGATGAGCCGAAAAAGCATCGCGCGCTTCGTCTCGCTCGAGATCAACCGGCGCAGGCCCAACCATGTCGTCGCGATACGCTCACTGATCGAGGCTTTTCTTGTCGGCGGACTGAGTGCGCGGGAGTGCGCGGCCTATTCCCTGGCGCGGCTGCGATCGTTGGGCGCTCTGGCCAAGCACTGACTCTCCCGGTTCTACCGCGAGCCCAGCTTCAAGGCCCGCTTCGCGACCTTCTCCAGCGCGCCCGTAAAGCCATGCTGGCCCTGCAGCGATTGAAACTTGCGGCTGACCGTCCGGACGTTCTGCCCGAGATAGGCGAGCGATAGCGTATCGGGCTGCAACATGTGCTGGGTCTCGACGCAGAACACGGGCTTGCCGGATATCCGCGCGATCGCGCGCGCCTGCTCCTTCTCGCTTTCGATGAACAGTATCGTATCGCTCGTCTTGTAGAAATCGGCCTTGAAGCCGCCGTGCGCGCCGAGGCGGCGGCGTTCCTCCGCCGATGGCAGATCCAGCATGATCA
>NZ_JBFUES010001778.1:0-738 GCF_056403875.1 Bradyrhizobium sp. P2_E8 | reverse complement strand
CTGCCATCGTTCGCCGACTGGATCAGGGCCTTGAAGCGGATGTCCGGAAAATCGGTCACCGCCAGCACGTCCATCACGCCCCAGGCGTGGTTGGCGGAATCGCCATGCAGCTCGCGGCCGATCGATTTGCGCACGGTGCTGCGCGCGCCGTCGCAGCCGACGACATAGCGTGCCTTGATCGTCTCGACCTTGCCCTCGCTTCCGGCATCGACGCGTTCGAGGCGCACGGTCACGGCACGGTCGGCAGGTCCCGCGGCCGGATCGACCTGGAGGTCGAGCAGGCGGCGGCTGTAATGGGGCTCGAGCTTGGCCGGCGATTTGCGCATGAGGTCGAGAAAGCCGTCATGGATGCGCGCCTGGTTGAGGATGACGTGCGGGAATTCCGACAGCCCGTCCTCGACGTCCTGCACCCGGCCGCTGCGGACGATGGTCTCGGGCCGCCGTTCGTCCGGCTTCCAGAACGTCGTCTCGTTGACCCAGTATGCTTCCTTCAGCACGCGCTCGCTGAAGCCATAGGCGTGGAACATCTCCATGGTGCGGCAGGCGACACCGTCGGCCTGGCCGACCGACAGCCGGCCCGGCTTCTGCTCGACGATGCAGGTCTTGATGTCGGGAAATTGCGCAAGCTGGGCCGCGAGCGTCAGGCCCGCGGGCCCGCAGCCGACGATGAGGACGTCGACCTCCTCGGGCACGGCGCCCGCCGCGCCGGGAGCCTGAACGCGTTCGGCGGGATCGGCG
>NZ_JBFUES010001777.1:0-740 GCF_056403875.1 Bradyrhizobium sp. P2_E8 | reverse complement strand
AGCTGGAACAGCTGGTCTCCGCGTGATCCCAGTGGATGCAGCCAGGTGATGCAAAGCCTCGATAATTGCGCCGCGACACCCGCGCACCAGGTGTCGGCACGGTTCGCGGTGAGGAAGGCGACGCGTGCACCGGGCTGCAATCCAAGCCGCATGAACACGCCCTGGATGCGCCCGATCAGGTCGATGGTGCCCTGATAGCTCAGCGATCCGCCGGGCCAGACGAAAGCGGTTCGGCCCGGATAGCGCGCCAGCGCCTGCAGCGTCTGCGCACAAGTCGGTGGCGATGCGTGGAGCGGATCGGACATATGTTTCCTCGTTGCTTTGTCATCGGCTTCTGGCGTGCCAATGTTTGCCGTAACGCTAGCACAGGGAATGCGGGATGGAACGGCAAAGCCCGCGCGAGGGAGGCATGCGTGACGTCAGATCGACTGCAACGTTTCCGCGATCGCCTCGCTCTGCCGCTGATCGCCGCGCCGATGTTTCTGGTGTCGGGCGTCGAGCTCATGGTCGCGGCCTGCGGCAACGGCGTGATCGGCAGCTTTCCGAGCGCGAATTGCCGTAGCACGGAACAATTCGACGAATGGCTCACCGCCATCGACGCGCGGCTGCGGCAGCATGAAGATCAAGCCGGCCGCAAGGCTGCGCCGCTCTGTCCAAACCTGATCCGCCATCGACGCGCGGCTGCGGCAGCATGAAGATCAAGCCGGCCGCAAGGCTGCGCCGCTCTGTCCAAACCTGAT
>NZ_JBFUES010001776.1:0-741 GCF_056403875.1 Bradyrhizobium sp. P2_E8 | reverse complement strand
GGCGAACTGGCTCGATTACGACCTCGCCGAGATCGGCTCGGGCGGGCTGAAGCTCGCCGACATCGTCTCCGGCGACGGCGCTTCGCTGCTCAGCTCGATCGTGGCGGTGCCGGGCGAGGTGAAGACCGAGGTTTTCGACATCGACCTGCGCATGCGCACCGGCAAGACCATGCCGGTGCGGCTCTATCACAAGCTCGCCTTCGGCGCCGACGGCGCGCCGGGGCCGTCGCGCACGCTCGTGATCAGCCGCGCCCGCGACGAGCGCAGCGATCCGGACCGCGCCGCCGAAGTGCGTTTCATGCGCTTCTTCGACCACACGCCGATGGCGATCGCGACCGTCGACCGCGGCGGCAACGTCGTGCGCGCAAACGCGCGCTACGCCAAGCTTGCGCAGGGCCTTGGTCTCGACAGCGCCGGCAAGTCGATCTTCCGCGCCATCAATTCACGTGACCGCCACCTGGTGATCACGGCCATCAACCAGGCCGCCGAAGGCAAGGCCGACATCGCGCCGGTCGAGGTGGCACTGGAAGGGACCAAGGAGCGCTGGGGCCAGTTCTTCGTCACGCCGGTCGACGCGGCCGAGAACGACGCGGAAGCCGCCATCGTGCACATGCTCGAGACCACCGAGCGGCGCGCGCTGGAGAACCAGATCAACCAGTCGCAGAAGATGGAGACGGTCGGCCAGCTCGCCGGCGGCATCGCCCACGACTTCAACAACGTGCTCTCCGCCATCATGATGGC
>NZ_JBFUES010001775.1:0-742 GCF_056403875.1 Bradyrhizobium sp. P2_E8 | reverse complement strand
GATCAACAAGGGCTTCGACCTCATGCATGAGGGCAAATCCATCCGTTCCGTCGTCGTCTACTAGCTCACTGCCAACCCCCCAGGAGGATCGTCCCATGACTGTTGCACTCCATCCATCGATCGACAACGGCCTCAAGCAGGGCAGCGGCAGCTTCGCCGGCGGCACGCTTGCCTGCAAATGCAAGGACCATCAGGTCAAGGTCGGCATCAAGGGCGACGTCGCCCACAACCACGCCTGTGGCTGCACCAAGTGCTGGAAGCCGCAGGGCGCGACGTTCTCCGTCGTGGCCGTGGTGCCGCGCCAGAACGTCACCGTGCTCGAGAACGGCGACAAGCTCCAGATCGTCGACGCCTCCGCGGTGATCCAGCGCCACGCCTGCAAGGCCTGCGGCACGCACATGTACGGCCGCATCGAGAACAAGAACCATCCGTTCTACGGCCTCGACTTCATCCATCCCGAACTGTTCCAGGAACAGGGCTCGCAGGCGCCGCAATTCGCCGCCTTCGTCTCCTCGGTGATCGAAGCCGGCGTGAAGCCGGAGCAGATGGCCGGCATCCGTTCGCGGCTGAAGGAGATCGGGCTCGAGCCCTACGACTGCCTGTCGCCGGCGCTGATGGACGCGATCGCGACCCACGTGGCGAAAGCCAAAGCAGCCTGACGAGGGCCGCCTGAACGAGGCGGCCCGAGCAGGGCCGCCAGACCCACGCCACGTCCGCTCGCTGGTCCCGACCAGCACCAGCG
>NZ_JBFUES010001774.1:0-744 GCF_056403875.1 Bradyrhizobium sp. P2_E8 | reverse complement strand
AGGCCGGAATGTGGCGGGCGAAGCGGTCGTGGCCCGATTTATTTCTGCACGCAAATCACTTCACTATCGCAACGTTCATTGCGCATTCAGACGCAGGTTTCAATTGCCTCACATGTGATGCTTCGCCTCATCTATGGTCTCGCGGCGGCATTGCATCCGTCGCGGGATTGGGCGCGCGCGGTCCGTTCGGTCCGCGCGATGGAATCTCTTCAGGCATGCGGCCCGGCAATTCGTCGGGCCGCGGTGATTCGCCGGGCTCGCGCACTGGAGGTGTGATTTCAGGCTGCGGATTGCCCGGCGGAATTGCCGGCGGCGGCTCGGTGGGAGTCCCCGGTGTTGCCGGTGGAATCTCGGGCGGTTCGATCGGCATCGGCATCATCGAGTTCGGTTGTCCAGAGAAGGACAACGATGATGCCGCGCCGATGTTCCCTGTCGCGTCGTCCCRGACTGCGCGCCTATTCGGGCGCGTGACAGACGGCCTCGATGTTGTGGCCGTCGGGGTCCAGCACGAAGGCGCCGTAATAGTTCGAATGATAGTGCGGGCGGATGCCGGGCGGTCCGTTGTCGCGTCCACCGGCCGCGATCGCCGCCTTGTAGAAGGCGTCGACCGTGGCGCGGTCCTTGGCCGCGATCGCGACATGCACCGGCTTGTTCATGGCGCCTTCGCCGCCAATCCAGAAATCCGGCTTGCCGTCGGCGCCGAAGCCGGCGGCCGGATCGTGGCCGGTCTGCTCCGCCGTGACC
>NZ_JBFUES010001773.1:0-746 GCF_056403875.1 Bradyrhizobium sp. P2_E8 | reverse complement strand
GCACCATGCTGGCCGCTCAGCAAGGCGCGTTGCAGTCGAATATCGCGGCGACGCTGACCAAGCAGAACATGGATATGGAGAAATCCACCGTCCTGACGCTGATGGGCGCCGGCCAGCCCTCGCTCGCCAATGTCGGCGCGGGTGTCGGCAATAATCTGAACGTCACCGCTTAAAGCGACGCGGCGGCCTTGCCCGTCGCAGCCCGGATCAGCTTGAGCGCGTCCTCGCTCGCCCATTCCGCCGGCCCCGCGATCGTCGCGATCTCGCAACCCTGCGGGTCGACCAGCACCGAGGTCGGCATGCCCAGGGCCCGGCCTATGGCCTTAAGATCCTGGAAAACCTTGGCTTTCTGATCGTTGAAATAGCCGAGCCGGGTCAGATTGGCCTCTTTCAGGAAGGTCTTGGGCTTCTCGGGGTCGCGGGTATCGATATTGATCGCCACCACCTCGAAATTCGGGCCCGAAAGCTTGCCCTGGAGCTCGTCCAGTGCAGGCATTTCCTTCCGACACGGCACGCACCAGGTGGCCCAGAGGTTCACCAGCAGGGTCTTGCCGCGGAAATCGGACAGCTTTTTCGGCTTGCCGTCGGCGTCCTCGAAAGCGAGGTCGGGCAGCTTCAAGGGTGCGCTCGCCATGGTCAGCGCCGCCACCTCGCCATGGGCGAGCGGGGCGATTTTCTGCGCCGTAGCCACTGCCGCCCGGCAGGCCGGATCGCCGGTAGGTGCCCGGCTCAGGCCCAGCCCGTAC
>NZ_JBFUES010001772.1:0-748 GCF_056403875.1 Bradyrhizobium sp. P2_E8 | reverse complement strand
ACAACGCTCGCCGCGTGTCCTGCCCCGCGCCGATGCAATGCGCGTTCCATCTTTCGAAGCTTGAGAGACATTACGATGAATCCAGCCAATCTTCCCTTCGATTCCGAGGCGATGCTCGAAGGCCTGCGCGGCTGGGTGGAATGCGAGAGCCCGACCTGGGATGCGAGCGCCGTGAACCGCATGCTCGATATCGCAGCCCGGGATATGGCCATCATGGGTGCGACGATCGAACGCATCGCCGGCCGACAGGGCTTTGGCGGCGTGATCCGTGCGCGCTTTCCTCATCCGAAGCAGGGCGAGCCGGGCATCCTGATCGCCGGGCATATGGATACCGTCCACCCGGTCGGCACCATCGAGAAGCTGAAATGGCGCCGTGAGGGCAACAAGTGCTACGGCCCCGGCATCTACGACATGAAGGGCGGCAACTATCTCTCGCTGGAAGCGATCCGGCAGCTGGCGCGCGCCGCCTTCACCACGCCGCTGCCGATCACCGTGCTGTTCACGCCGGACGAGGAGGTCGGTACGCCCTCGACACGCGACATCATCGAGGCAGAGGCTGCGCGCAACAAATACGTGCTGGTGCCCGAGCCCGGCCGTGCCGACAACGGCGTCACCACCGGACGTTACGCGATCGCGCGCTTCAATCTCGAGGCGACTGGCCGGCCGAGCCACGCCGGCGCGAGGCTGTCGGCGGGCCGCTCGGCGATTCGCGAGATGGCGCGGCAGATCCTCGCCATCGACGCGATGA
>NZ_JBFUES010001771.1:0-748 GCF_056403875.1 Bradyrhizobium sp. P2_E8 | reverse complement strand
CGCTCGATGTCCATGGAATCGAGCACCTGCTCCTTGCCCGCCATTTCGCGGTCGGACAGGCCGCCGGTCATCTGGATCAGGCGGTCGGCCAGCGTCGATTTGCCATGGTCGATATGGGCGACGATGGAGAAATTGCGGATGTTGGAAATGGGGACGGTCGTCATGGGCGCGGGATACCACTCACATCCCCGTGCGGCAACCATATTGCTGTATTTTCAGGGCCTTTCTTCACGCCAAGCTGATTCCACGGTGGCCCAAAACGCGCTACGCAACGGCTGATGTCGACGACCTCAATCCCATCTGCCCGCGCCCGTGCGAAGACACGGGTGAGTTTCAACCGCTTCCGGGCCTGGCTGGTTGCCAGCGCGGTCCGGCCGGAGGCCCGCCTGTGGCTGGTGATCCAGCTCGCGATCCTGCATGCGGTGCTCTGGACCTTCATCCTGATCAATCTCAAGGCAGCGCAGGACGTTCACATGGACGTCGCGGAAGCCTATGGCTGGGGCCAGAAATTCCTCTGGGGGTATGGCAAGCACCCGCCGCTGTCGGGCTGGATCGCCGGCGTCTGGTTCAAGGCGTTCCCGGCGACGGACTGGGCGACCTATGCGCTCGCCATGACGACGGTCGGCGTCGGCATGGTGATCTGCTGGCTGCTGAGCTTGCGCGTCGTGGATGCGCGGCGCGCGTTCCTGGTCGTGGTGATGGTCGCGCTCTACCCGATCTTCAATTTCAAGGGCTTCAAGTACAACCC
>NZ_JBFUES010001770.1:0-749 GCF_056403875.1 Bradyrhizobium sp. P2_E8 | reverse complement strand
CAAGAGATACATCGCGCAGGTCCACAGCGACTGCCAGTTGTCGCGGCCTTCGTTGAAGAGCACATAGGCGGCCGACAGCGCGAGCACGCCTGCGAACACCGATTCCGCGATCGGACGCACGCCGATCTGCGGACGGTTCAGCATCAGGATCGCGAACGGCACCACCGCCATCGTCAGCGAGGCGTAGGGGAAATCCTTGTAGCGCGGGTCGAACACGAAGCCGAGCGCGGTCTGTGCCGCGATCACCGCCGCCACCGCCAGCGTCAGGCCGAGCACGGCGGTGAGCTTTGACCATTTCCGTCCCTCGCTCGGGCCTAGCAGGTCGAGGAAGGTCGGCAGGCTGCGGCCGATGACCAACGCCTGCGCGCAGAAGATCGGCGACAGGATCCCGGCCGCGAGCAGCGTGCCCCACAGCAGCCAGCCGCCGATGCCGTAGCTCTCGTAAAACACCTTGTCGGCGCCGACGCCGAGCAGGCTCCCTGCCGTCGTCGCCGAGATGGCGACGCCGAGCCAGGCCGAGAAGCGCGGCGTCCAGGGCCGCCGGCGCAGCGTGATCAGCGCGACCGCGAACACCAGCACGCTGAGGCCCATGCCCGCGCCCATGTACCATTTCCAGTACGGGAAATTGCTGATCGGCTCGCCCGGCGGATATTTCAGGCTCCGTCGCACCGAGTCGTACAGGCCCCAATAGCCGCCGACGGTGCCTTCCAGCTTGCGCTTCCACGGCTGGTCATAGGACTCGATCAGAT
>NZ_JBFUES010001769.1:0-749 GCF_056403875.1 Bradyrhizobium sp. P2_E8 | reverse complement strand
TAGTTGACGTGGGCGACGAGCTCGCCGGCGGCGAAGCCCATCTGGTGTTCGTCCAGCACGTGCTTGTTGAACACCACGGGCACCAGGGCGCGCGAGGTCTGCGGCACCTCGCGGCAGGCTTCCGCGATCAGGCGGCAGCGCTCCTCGTGGTGGTCGGCGAGCTGCTTGATGCGGGTCTTGAGCCCGTAGAACGGCACGCCGTGGCCGGGCAGCACCAGCACATCATAGGGGAGCGTCGTGGTGAGGCTTGCGAGCGAGGCCAGATATTCGCCGAGCGAGTTCTGGTCGGGCTCGACCGCCCAGACGCTGACATTGGGCGAGATCCTGCTCAGCACCTGGTCGGCGGAAAGGAACAGCTTGTCGTCGGCGCAATACAGCATCACCTGGTCGAGCGCGTGGCCGCCGCCCGTGATCACCTTGAAGCGGCGCGTGCCGATCACGACGTCGTCGCCATGCGAGATGCGGCGGTAGGACGGCGGCAGCACCGAGACGCGCTTGAGATAGTCCTGGCCGCGGCCGAGCAGCTTTTCGGTGAGCGACTCGTCCATGCCGTGGCGGCGGAAGAACAGCCGCTGCGCCTCCTGCCGCTCCGCGGTGCCGCGGTTCTGGTGATAGACCGATTGCAGATATTCGACCTGCGACATCACCAGCGGGCAGTTGAACCGTTCGACGATCCACCCGGCGAGACCGACATGATCGGGGTGCGAATGGGTGACGATCAGGCGGGTGCTGTTGTCGCCCTTGAGAGG
>NZ_JBFUES010001768.1:0-751 GCF_056403875.1 Bradyrhizobium sp. P2_E8 | reverse complement strand
GTCAATCGCCGGTTTCGGCGGCATTTGACGTTAGAAAGATATGCTGCCGGGGCCTATATTCGGGCCACGCAGATTCTGTTTTCCGGAGAGTTGAGCCGATGCACTCCCATTCCATCGAGCAATGGACCCATGACCACGCCTTCCTCGGCGACCGGCACGACGAGAACGAGCGGCGCACCTGGCTCGTGGTGGTCCTGACCCTGGTCATGATGGTCGGCGAGATCGTCGCCGGCTCGCTGTTCGGCTCGATGGCGCTGCTGGCCGACGGCTGGCACATGGGCACGCATGCGGCGGCGCTCGGCATTGCCGCGTTCGCCTACCGCTTCGCGCGCCGTCATCTGGGGAATTCGCATTTCACTTTCGGCACCGGGAAGTTCGGAGACCTTGCCGCCTTCTCCAGCGCGATTATCCTCGGCCTGATCGCGGTCGAGATCGCCTATGAGAGCGTGCTGCGGCTGTTCACGCCGGTGCCGATCGTCTATGGCGAGGCGATCGCGGTGGCGGCGCTCGGCCTTTGCGTCAACCTCGCCAGCGCGTGGCTGCTGCGCGGCAGCCATGATCACCATCATCACGGCCATGATCACGGCCACGGCCATGCGCATCATGATCACGACGATCATGATCATCACCACCACCATCATCACGACAACAATCTTCGTGCGGCCTATGTCCACGTCATGGCTGATGCCGCGACCTCGGTGCTCGCGATCTGCGCGCTGCTGGTGGCGATGTCTTCGGGATGGGTCTGGGC
>NZ_JBFUES010001767.1:0-751 GCF_056403875.1 Bradyrhizobium sp. P2_E8 | reverse complement strand
GCCGTGATCGAGCAGCGCGTCGCCGAGGGCAAGCTGCCGGCCGGCCCCGTGGTGCCGGCGATCTGCCGCGCGCTGGCGGCCTTTGCGGACGAGGACTATGCGGCCTGCGTGCGGACGCTCGCGCCCGTGCTCACCGACGTCGTCCGCATCGGCGGCAGCCACGCGCAGCGCGAGCTGATCGAGGATACTTTTATTGTCGCCCTCATGCGCGGCGGCGAGCTGCCGCGCGCCCGCAGCATGCTCGACGCCCGCCTGCATCGCCGCCCCTCCCTGCGCGATACGCGCTGGCAGGCGGCGTTGGCTTGAGGCAGGATAAGAAAAACAAAGCGGAGGGCGCCCATGACCGAGATCGTTGCGCTGGAGGCGCTGGTCGCCCGCGTCACGTCGGGGCAATCGCTGGCAGTTCCCGTTGACGGCGCCGGCGTCGCGATGGCCGCGACCGCGGTGCTGCTCGAATCCGGCATCCGCGATCTCAAGCTGATCTGCGTGCCGATCTCGGGCCTCCAGGCCGATCTCCTGATCGGAGCCGGCGCCGTCGCCTCGCTCGAGACCAGCGCGGTGTCGCTCGGTGAAGCCGGCGCCGCGCCGCGCTTCACCGCAGGCGTCAAGAGCGGCGCGTTTGCGTTACGCGACTCCACCTGCCCCGCGATCTACGCCGGCCTCCTCGCCGCGCAAAAGGGCGTGCCGTTCATGCCGATCGCCGGCATCATCGGCAGCGACCTGCTCGAGGTGCGGCCGGACTGGCAGGTGA
>NZ_JBFUES010001766.1:0-752 GCF_056403875.1 Bradyrhizobium sp. P2_E8 | reverse complement strand
CTCCAGCACCTTCACCATGCGGTGCGGCAGCTTGACCTGGCTCAGGATCGCGACCGCCGCCGCGGCATCCGGCGGTGCCACGATGGCGCCGAGCGCGATCGCGGCGGCCCAGGGCATGTCAGGCATCAGCCGGTGCGCGACGTAGGCAACGCCTACCGTAGTCAGGCCGACCGCGGCCACCACCAGGGTCGAGACTGGAACCCAGTTGTTGCGCAGGTCCCGCAGCGAGGTGTCGAAGGCCGCATCCAGCAGCACCGGTGCGACAAAAAGCGCCAATGCCAGGTCCGGCTCCAGCGTCCAGGTCGGGCTCGACGGCACGAAGGCGATCAGCGCGCCGCCGATGGCGAGAAAGGTCGGGTAGGGGACCTTGATCCGCCGCGCCAGCGCCGATAAGCCAACAGCGCCGAGCAGCAGCGCGATGATCCATTCGAATGTCGACACGACGATCCCCGAAACCGATTTGAGCGGCGCCACAAGCTAGCACCAATCCGGCCGTATGCTGGATAGGTGGGCCTCAAGGCAAGCCTTTCCGACTGCAAGGACCATGCGTTCTCTTCTCATTCAATTGTCCGGTGCCGTATTGCTCTGCGCGCTCCCGCTCGGCGTGGCTCTGGCGGCGACCGGCGGCGAGCCGGCTGCCGTCACGCAGGTCGACATCGCGCCATGCCTCACGGCTGCCGCCGGCGACGACCTGGACAAGGCCAATTCCGCCTGCGCTGAGGTGATCGACAATGAGAAGACGGCGAAGGGGG
>NZ_JBFUES010001765.1:0-753 GCF_056403875.1 Bradyrhizobium sp. P2_E8 | reverse complement strand
TCCGAAGAGGTAGTGGGCCGCGCGATCGGCAACAACCGCCATGCCTGGGTGCTGGCGACCAAGCTCGCCAACCCCATGGGCAGCGATCCCAATCGCGGCGGGCTGTCGCGGCGCTGGGTGCTGCAGGCCGCGGACGAAAGCCTGGCACGGCTCGGCACCGACCACATCGACATCTACTATCTGCACAAGGAGGATCACGCGACACCGCTGGAGGAGACGGTGCGCGCGATGGGCGATCTGATCCGATCAGGCAAGGTGCGCTATTTCGGCGTCTCGAACTACCGCGCCTGGCGCGTCGCCGAGATCTGCAACATCTGCGACCGGCTCGGCATCGACCGGCCCGCGGTGAGCCAGCCCTATTACAACGCGATGAACCGCATGCCCGAGGTCGAACACTTCCCGGCCTGCTCCTATTACGGCCTCGGCATCGTGCCCTACAGCCCCTTGGCGCGCGGCGTGCTGACCGGCAAGTACAGGCCCGATGCTGCCCCGGACAAGGAGACGCGTGYGGGACGCAAYGACACCCGCATGATGCAGACGGAATGGCGGCCGGAGTCGCTCCAGCTCGCGCAGGAGATCAAGAGCCACGCCGAAAAGAAAGGCATCACCGCCGGCCAGTTCGCGGTCGCCTGGGTGCTGAACTCCGCTTTCGTCTCCTCGATTGTCGCGGGCCCGCGCACCGAGGAGCAGTGGGACGGCTACATCAGCGCGCTCGACTATCGCTTCACCAGCGAGGACGAAGCCCTGATCGAC
>NZ_JBFUES010001764.1:0-753 GCF_056403875.1 Bradyrhizobium sp. P2_E8 | reverse complement strand
CACCAACTCCGACATGATCGTGAAGGTGAAGGAGCCGCAGAAGAGCGAATGGGCCCAGCTCCGCGAAGGCCAGATCCTGTTTACTTACCTCCATCTTGCACCGGATCCCGAACAGGCCAAGGGTTTGCTCGCCTCCGGCTGTACGGCGATCGCCTATGAAACCGTCACCGACGCGGCCGGTCACCTCCCCCTGCTTGCGCCGATGAGCGAAGTCGCCGGCCGCCTCGCCATCGAGGCCGCCGGCGCCGCGCTCAGGCGATCGGCTGGCGGTCGCGGGCTGTTGCTCGGCGGCGTGCCCGGCGTGCAGCCGGCGCGCGTCGTCGTGCTCGGCGGTGGCGTGGTGGGAACGCAGGCCGCGCGCATGGCCGCGGGCCTTGGCGCGGAGGTCACGGTGATCGATCGCTCTATACCCCGGCTGCGCGAGCTCGATGATGTCTTTCTCGGACGGGTGCGCACTCGCTTTTCTACCATCGAGGCGGTCGAGGAGGAGGTGTTTGCCGCCGACGTCGTGATCGGCGCGGTGCTGGTGCCGGGCGCCAGCGCGCCGAAACTCGTCACGCGCGCGATGCTCAAATCGATGCGGCCGGGGGCGGTGCTGGTCGACGTTGCCATCGATCAGGGCGGCTGCTTCGAGACCTCGCATGCGACAACGCACACGGACCCGACCTACGAGGTCGACGGCATCGTGCACTATTGCGTCGCCAACATGCCGGGCGCGGTACCGGTGACGTCGAGCCAGGCGCTGAACAACGC
>NZ_JBFUES010001763.1:0-754 GCF_056403875.1 Bradyrhizobium sp. P2_E8 | reverse complement strand
GGTCGTGAGCTCCGTGATATCTGACACGAGGCTGAACGTCACCGCGCCGCAATGGCAGGATCCCCGGTAGGTCGGCATCTTCGTCTCTGTGTTTGTCGATGCGCTCGAGCATCGGCGCGACGCAACTGCCGCACAACAGGCGAATTGCACGCGGGACAATGTTTGGTGATCGCCGCGGCCTCCATCAAGTTGTGATCATTCAGCCACGATCTCCCGCTAGCAGGACCACGCGGAGTTCATGCGGAGTTCATTTCGGGTTCCCTAGCTTTCCACCGCCAAAACCAGCCAGCCCCCTTCAGGAGGAGACTTCCATGCCAGCATTGCTTCGTCCCGCTCTCACCGCGCTCGGCGTCGCGTGCCTGCTGTCCGCAGCATCGCTTGCCTCCTCCGGCACCGCGTTCGCGCAAGCCAAGCAGCAGCCCGCACCCGCTCAGCAGGCGGCGCCGGCGCAGCAGCAGGCTCCCACGCTCAAGCAGATCGCGCTGACCGACAAGCAGCTCGACGGCGTGCTCGCCGCGCAGAAGGACGTCGATGCGATCACGGAAAAGCTTCCGGAGAACGCCGCGCCCGACCAGAAGGTGATCGCCCAGCTCGACGGCGTCGCCAAGAAGAACGGCTTTTCGAGCTATGACGACTACAACAACGTCGTCGACAACATCAGCCTGGTGCTCGGCGGCTTCGATCCCGCGACCAAGAAATATGTCGGCACCCAAGCCGTGATCAAGGCGCAGATCGCGCAGGTCCAGGCCGACAA
>NZ_JBFUES010001762.1:0-758 GCF_056403875.1 Bradyrhizobium sp. P2_E8 | reverse complement strand
CCGAGAACCTGCCGGCAACCTGGTACGATACCGCCAACATCCACTTCTGCACCATCAAGGATTTCGTCGAGCTCTGCGACGAGATCAACGTCAAGATGGAACGCTCCGTGGCACTCGATCTCTATGGCCGCCCGGTGCCGCTGAACCTGCCCTGGTGGGTGTGGAACATGTTCGGCGAGCAGGGCGTGTTTTTGCTGACGCGCGGCGGGGGGAAGTAGTAGCCGCAGTCATTCCGGGGCGCGCGAAGCGCGAGCCCGGAATCCATCGTACCACAGCGTTTGTCGAGCGATGGATTCCGGGCCTGCGCCTGCCGGCGCATCCCGGAATGACAAGTCAACCCACCGGCAGCGACCTCGGATCGCGCACCGGCCATCGTCCGGCTTCCACCAGCGTGACGAACCGCTCCACGGTCTCGTTGAACAGCGCGGGCTCCTCGAGGTTGAGCACGTGCCCCGACTTCGGAAACATCGCAAGACCCGCGGCCGGCAGATGCCTTTTCAAGAACAGGCTCGGCCCGACGCAGGGATCGTCCTCGTCGCCGCAGATGATCAGCGCCGGTGTTGCGACGCCCCTGATCGCGTCCGTCATCGCAAAGATCGAGGGACGGCCGCCCTGGAAGCCGCGCATCGTGCGCGCCGATCCCCTGGCATCGTGCCGCGCCAGCGCGGCGTAGAAATCGGCGTGGCCGCGCGGGTCCTTGACCAGGAACGGAATCCGGCTCGGCGCCTCGCGCGTGATTTTTGCCACCTCCGTGGAGC
>NZ_JBFUES010001761.1:0-760 GCF_056403875.1 Bradyrhizobium sp. P2_E8 | reverse complement strand
ATGTCAGCTACGCCACGTCGTTCAGCCCACAAACCGGCGTCGATGTGACGGGGGCCACGTTCAAGCCGACCACGGGCGAGCAGACGGAAGCGGGCATCAAATATCAGATGCCTCATGTCCCGCTGCTGCTGACCGGCGCGGTCTTCGACATCAAGCAGGACAACGTTCTGCGCACCGATCCAAACGCCATTGCGTTCCTGGCAGCATCCGGACAGATCGAGTCCAAGGGGGTGGAGCTCGAGGCCAAGCTGGCGCTCAAGCCGGGCTTCGATCTCACCGCGGCCTATACCCACCTCAACGTCGTGATCACGCGCGGCAATACCGATACGACGGGCAACGAGTATTCCGGCATCCCGAGAGACTCGTTCGCGGCCTTCGGTAAATACACGTTCCAGTCCGGCACGCCGGTGGAAGGACTGGGACTGGGCCTCGGYGGGCGCTACATCGGCGCCAATTTCGGCGACGACCAGAATACGTTCGAGAATGCGGCCGTGACGCTGTTCGACGCCGTGATCGACTATGATGTCGGCAAGCTCGACCGGAGATTCCAGGGGGCCTACATGCGCTTGAACGCCACGAATCTGTTCGACAAGAAGTATGACACTTGCCAGTCCGGTTATTGCTACGCTGGCGCGCGGCGTCAGGTGATCGGGACGTTGAGCTATCGGTGGTAACGGGATTCGCGCGGCATCGTCATTGCGAGCCAACGGGTCCGCGCGAAGCGCGGCCCGATGACAGGCTCCGCGAAGCAATCCAGAAT
>NZ_JBFUES010001760.1:0-763 GCF_056403875.1 Bradyrhizobium sp. P2_E8 | reverse complement strand
GCCCGGAACCGGGATCGGCGCCGATGGGGTTGTCAGCGAACGTAGGAAGAACAGCGACGGATTTCCAGTGGGAGTTGCGAATCGTCAACGGATTGTTGGCGTGCTGGCGGCATCTGGCAGCAGCAGGGCGTGCGGAACTGCGCTGAATGTACCGCCAAAACAAAAAGGCCGGCGCGAGGCCGGCCTTTCGTGACGATGTGACGTCGGTGGCGAAGCTCAGTACTTCGCCACGACCGGACCGCCGAAGGTGTAGTTGACGCGGACAGTGCCCATGTCGACGTCCTGCTTGATGCGGTCGATACGGTCGTTGACGCCGAGAACCGTAAAGCTGACATCGCGGCCGCCCATGAACAGATGGTCGTATTCGATCGCAACGGACCAGTTCGGCGCGAAGCCGAATTCGAGGCCGGTGCCGACCGCGCCACCCCAGCGCGTCTCGCTTGCGCTGTCGATGACCACGCCGCCGAACAGGCCGTTGTATTTGGCGTGCGTGACGGCCGCGCCACCCTTCACGTACCAGAGCACGTTGTTCCAGGCATAGCCGACCTGGCCGGTGAACAGGCCGAGCGCATCGATCTTTGTCTGGTTGACCAGCGGCGCGAGCGCTGCGGGCGAGCTCGTGTTCGAGCCCTTCAGGTTGGCCCAGTCGCCCTGAGCTTCGAGGCCGAATACCCAGCTGGCCGACTGCCAGCGATAACCGATTTGGCCACCGACGAGGCCGCCGGTCGCATTGTGACAGCCTTCAGCCGCAACGGGGATGGCC
>NZ_JBFUES010001759.1:0-767 GCF_056403875.1 Bradyrhizobium sp. P2_E8 | reverse complement strand
GGGAAAACGAGAGAAGACGCAGCACCTCAGTCTCCGGGGACTGCGTGATAGAAGGTGCCGGGATCGAGCTCGGCCGCCGGCCCGACCAGGTCGCGGCCGCCGGTCTCGGCCAGCACGCGATAGAGCACGCGCGCATCCGCCTCCTCGTCGGCGATGCTTCGGCGCGGAATGCCGTCGCGATAACGGTCACGGTAGGTCTTGAGCATGACGGCATCGCTCGTGCCGGTGAGCGGCGCGATCTTCTCCCAGGCCGCGTCGGAGGTGACCAGCAATTGCTTGGCCTTGCGGGTCATCGCGATGAAGCGCGCCACCGCCTCGCGATGGCTTGCCGCCCAGCTCTCGTCGAAGACATAGCCGACCGCGGAGACTGCTCCCTTGGCGCCCAGCTTCGGCAGGATGTCCTCGATGCCGGCGAGGCGGCGAAAGCCCTTGGCCTCGAGCTGGGCGCAGAAATTCCAGAAATTGAGGCTGGCATCCATCTCGCCGTCGAGCGCCTTGGCGGCGATCAAAGGCGGCGCGCCATAGACGATGGTCGCTTCCGACTTGAGGTCGATGCCGTCCTGCTTCATCCGCGCCTGCAGCAGCAGCCAGCTCTTGTCGATCGGGCCGCCACCGACGGCGAGCTTGCGGCCCTTGAGGTCGGCGAGCGTCTTGATCGGCGAGGCCGCGGGCACCATTACCGCGCCGAGTGCGCTGGAATAGGGGTAGAAGGTGAGCTTGGCGCCGAGGGCGCGCTCGCGCGACACCCACAGCCAGTCCGACAGGAT
>NZ_JBFUES010001758.1:0-768 GCF_056403875.1 Bradyrhizobium sp. P2_E8 | reverse complement strand
GACAAGGGTCGATCACAAACGAAAAGGCGCTCCTCGCGGAGCGCCTTTTGCCTGTCGCATTCAGTTCGGGCCGCTTAGCCCGAATAGTACATGTCGAACTCGACCGGGTGCGGGGTCATTTCGAAGCGCTCGACTTCGGTCATCTTCAGCTCAATGTAGCTGTCGATGAAGTCGTCGTCGAACACGCCGCCGGCCTTGAGGAAGGCGCGGTCCTTGTCGAGGTTCTCGAGCGCCTCGCGCAAGCTGCCGCACACCGTCGGGATCTGCTTCAGCTCTTCCTTCGGCAGGTCGTAGAGGTCCTTGTCCATCGCCGGACCCGGATCGATCTTGTTCTTGATGCCGTCGAGGCCGGCCATCAGCATCGCGGCGAAGCCGAGATAGGGATTGGCGAGCGGATCGGGGAAGCGCACCTCGACACGCTTGGCCTTCGGCGAAGCGGTGTAGGGGATGCGGCAGGAGGCCGAACGGTTGCGCGCGGAGTAGGCGAGCAGCACGGGAGCCTCATAGCCCGGGACCAGACGCTTGTAGGAGTTGGTCGACGGGTTGGTGAAGGCGTTGATTGCCTTGGCGTGCTTGATGATGCCGCCGATGTAGTGGAGGCAGGTCTCCGACAGGTCGGCGTATTTGTTGCCGGCGAACACCGGCTTGCCGTCCTTCCAGATCGACTGGTGCACGTGCATGCCCGAGCCGTTGTCGCCATAGACCGGCTTCGGCATGAAGGTGGCGGTCTTGCCGTAGATGTGGGCGACCTGGTGGATGCAGTATTTG
>NZ_JBFUES010001757.1:0-768 GCF_056403875.1 Bradyrhizobium sp. P2_E8 | reverse complement strand
CGATCGCCGAAGCCCGGAGCCTTGACGGCCGCGACCTTCAGACCGCCACGCAGACGGTTCACGACGAGAGTCGCGAGCGCTTCGCCTTCTACGTCTTCCGCGATAATCACAAGCGGCTTGCCGCTCTGCACCACGGCTTCGAGCAGCGGAAGCAATTCATTCAGGTGAGACAGCTTCTTCTCRTTGATGAGGAYGTAGGCGTCGTCCATCTCAACGCGCATCTTGTCGGCGTTGGTRACRAAGTARGGCGAGATRTAGCCRCGGTCGAACTGCATGCCYTCGACGACSTCGAGTTCAGTCTCGAGCGACTTGGCTTCTTCAACCGTGATAACGCCCTCGTTGYCCACCTTCTTCATGGCGTCGGAGAGGAACTTGCCGATCTCTGCGTCGCCGTTGGCTGAGATGGTGCCGACCTGGGCGATTTCCTCGTTCGAAGTGACCTTCTTGGAGTTCTTGACGAGGTCCGCSACGACGGCYTCSACSGCGAGGTCGATACCRCGCTTCAGRTCCATCGGGTTCATGCCGGCGGCAACCGMCTTGGCGCCTTCACGGACGATCGCAGCSGCGAGCACGGTKGCGGTGGTSGTGCCGTCRCCGGCSGCATCAGCGGACTTGGAGGCGACTTCGCGCACCATCTGGGCGCCCATGTTCTCGAACTTGTCCTCGAGCTCGATCTCCTTGGCGACGGTGACGCCGTCCTTGGTGATGCGGGGAGCGCCGAACGACTTGTCGAGCACGACGTTGCGGCCCTTGGGGCCGAGCGTGACC
>NZ_JBFUES010001756.1:0-769 GCF_056403875.1 Bradyrhizobium sp. P2_E8 | reverse complement strand
CCTTCGTGCTGCCCGGCGGCACGCCCGCCGCCGCCTACCTCCATGTCGCACGCACGATATGCCGCAGGGCGGAACGCGTGATGGTGGAACTGGCGGCCCAGCCGGGCGAGCCGGTCGGCGCCGCTGGCATCCAATATATGAATCGCCTGTCGGACTTCCTGTTCGTGGCCAGCCGCGCAGCCAACCATAACGGCGCCGGCGACGTGCTCTGGGTTCCGGGCCAGAATCGCTGACCCATTAGAACGGCTCATTTCCAAGGTCTAAAATTTGGCCTCTTCGCGCGTTGACCGGGCCGGGTCAGGCCTTTAGGTTCCGCGCCAGTTGATAACCCCCTTCCCAAATTGAGTGAAAGAGGATCGATGAAGGTCTTAGTGCCGGTAAAGCGGGTGGTCGATTACAACGTCAAGGTCCGCGTCAAGGGCGATGGATCGGGCGTTGAACTCGCCAACGTCAAGATGTCGATGAACCCGTTCGATGAAATCGCGGTCGAGGAAGCGCTGCGCCTGAAGGAAGGTGGCAAGGCCACCGAGGTCGTGGTGGTTTCCATTGGACCTGCGCAGGCGTCGGAGACGATCCGCACCGGTCTTGCGATGGGCGCCGATCGCGGCATCCTGGTGAAGGCCGAGGGCGCCGTCGAGCCGCTCGCCGTCGCCAAGATCCTGAAGAAGATCGCCGAGGAGGAGCAGCCGGGGTTGATCATCCTCGGCAAGCAGGCGATCGACGACGACAGCAACCAGACCGGCCAGATGCTGGCCGCGCTGCTCGGCTG
>NZ_JBFUES010001755.1:0-769 GCF_056403875.1 Bradyrhizobium sp. P2_E8 | reverse complement strand
GCCTTGCGTCCTCGACCTTCATCGGACCGGGCGAGGGCGCGGCCCCCGGCGCCGGCTGCGGGAAGGCGGTCGAGCGCGCGGTGTGGAAGGTGACGTTGCCCTCGACCTTCTGCATCACCTGGTGGATGTGCCCGTTCAGCACGGTGACCGAGCCGAAACCCTTGACGTGTTCGAGCGCGCGGCCGCCATCCTCGGTGCCCCAGCCCCATTCCGGGTAGACGGTCCAGAGCGGAATGTGGGCGAACAGCACGATCGGCGTCGATTTCGACTTGCCGCGCAGATCGTCCTCGAGCCAGGCGAGCTGCTCGGCGCCGAGATTGCCGAGGCCGCCGGCCTTGAGGTCGACGACGTTGACGAGGCCGACGAAGTGCACGCCGCCGGCGTCGAACGAATACCAGCCCTGGCCCTTGGTGCCGCGGCCATAGCGCTCGCGATAGAACTTCACCTCCTCGTCGAGGAAATCATGTTCGCCGGGGACGTAGTGCACGTCCAGCTTGGCCTGCGAGATGATGCGATCGGCATTGTCGAACTCGGCGGCTTTCGACAGATGGGTGATGTCGCCGGTGTGGATCATGAACGACGGCTTGGCCGGCATCGCGTTGATCTTGCCCACGGCTTCCTCGAGCGTGCCGAGTGCATTGGGGTTGGCCGGCTTGTCGAAGCCGACATGGCTGTCGCTGATCTGGAGGAAGCTCCTGCCGGGCGCTGCCGCGGTCGCAGCTTGCGCGGAATCGATGATGCCGAGCGAGCGCGGCACGCCGCCCGTGAC
>NZ_JBFUES010001754.1:0-769 GCF_056403875.1 Bradyrhizobium sp. P2_E8 | reverse complement strand
CTCCAGGGCAACGCGGTGATCAACCGCTCGGTCTATGGCGTGCCCTTCCACAATTCGACGCCGCTGCTCTACATCAACGCCGACAAGGCCAAGGAAGCCGGCCTCGATCCGAACAAGCCGCCGCAGACCTGGGCCGAGCTGACCGACTGGGCCAAGAAGCTCACCAAGCGCGAGGGCGACAAGGTGACCCAATGGGGCATCGCGATCCCCTGCGCCTATGACTATTGCGGCTGGATGATGGAAACGCTCACCATGAGCAATGGCGGGCGCTACTACAACGAGGAGTTCGGCGGCGAAGTCTATTACGACACGCCCTCGATGCTCGGCGCGCTGACCTGGTGGAACGACCTCGTCAGCAAGCACAAGGTGCATCCGCCCGGCGCGACGGCCGGTCCGGCCGTCAGCACCTCCTTCATCTCCGGCAACGCCGCGATGATCATGCTGTCCACGGGCTCGCTGACCTATGTGCGCGACAACGCCAAGTTCGCCTACAAGGTCGCCTTCATCCCGCGCAACGTCCGCAACGCCGTGCCGATCGGCGGCGCCTCGCTGATCGTTCCGGCCGGTCTCGAAGCCGACAAGCAGAAGGCTGCCTGGACGCTGATCAAGTGGATGACCTCGCCCGAGAAGAGCGCCTGGTGGAGCCGCGCCACCGGCTATTTCGCGCCCAACATGGCCGCCTACAAGACGCCTGACATGGTCGAGTTCCTGAGCAAGAACCCGGACGCCAAGACTGCCGTCGAGCAGCTCGACGTCGCCAAGCCCTGGT
>NZ_JBFUES010001753.1:0-776 GCF_056403875.1 Bradyrhizobium sp. P2_E8 | reverse complement strand
CAGCGGCGGACTGAACAGGTGCGGGGGCAGGCGCCGGCACGGGTGGCGGAGGTGGCGCCGGGGGGGCGGTAGCCACGGTCGGAGCCGGCGGGGGCGTCACGGCGGGAGCCGCCTGCTGCTCGACCGGGGCAGGAGCCGGAGGCGGTGCGGGCGGTGGCGACACAGCCGTGTCGGCCGGCGCGGTGTTGGCGGTGGTGGTCGGCGGCGGAGCCGGTGGGGGCGGCGCAACGGGCGGCGGCGCTGTAGCTGCGGACGGCGCCGCAACGGGAGCAGGGGCCGGCACAGGAGCAGCCGGGGCTTGCGGATCGGCCTTGGCCTCCTGCGGCGCCTGCTGGCCCGGACTTGTCTCGTTCTTCTTGGCCTTCTTGGCCTTGCCCTGGCCCGTGTTGTCATAGACGCCGGGGATCTGGACCGTGCCCCGGTCGGGATCGATGCGGATGGTGCGGCCGCCATATTCGAAAGTGTACTGCGCTTGCGCAGCGGTGCTCACCAAAAGGAATGCGGCCGTGGCCAACAGCTTCCTCATTTCGCGTCTCCTGAACAGATGGTCCCCGTACCAACGCTTACGCGCCGGCTCGATCGCAAAAAGTGATCTAGATCACTTTCATCCGTATGAGTCGTGCTCCGGCAGGTTCGGGTTCAATGCGCCCGGAACCCGTCCACAATTTGGCCGAAGCAGCGACAAGAGGACGCGATCTCGAGACCCGTTCCGCTGAAATCGGGACGGGTCTCTTGATTCCAGTATTGACGCGTTTTCTTGCCGCGAACCGCTACCC
>NZ_JBFUES010001752.1:0-776 GCF_056403875.1 Bradyrhizobium sp. P2_E8 | reverse complement strand
ATTTTCAGTTCATTGCCGCGCTATTCGTTTCGCCGCTGATATTCAACTCGATCTACGCCCTTACGAACCAAAATCCGGAGTCGATGGGAGACTTCCTGCTTGCCTATCAGAACGGATTCTTTTGGCAGACTGTGCTCGCCGGCATCGCCGGGAAAGTGGGGGCCAACAAGCGCCCCGCACGATCGTCGACGCCTCGACGGGCAAGCAAAGCGAACTCTTAATCAGCGGGTCCCAGGTTCGAGCCCTGGTGCGCCCACCATTGGAAAATCCTTATTTTCCAAGACCTTCGCGGAGTGATCGCCGAGAGCAAAATGGATCTCGTGCGACGTTTTTTGTGGAAGGACGTGGCGCGGTCAGATTGCTGTGCGACTTTTCCGTTATTTCTACATCTTCACCCCATCGATACAGCGCTCAGATCCGATAATGCAGGTCGATTACTGCTCGTCGTAGAATAGGATATTAGCGCGAGCAAAACGGACAATCTGGTCTGCCCGTCGCCGTAGGGCACAGCTTGCTGCGAAACCAAAACCGGATTGGCGGTGAGCGGATTTAGGCCGACCTGTGCCCCACAACCGGAGCGGCCGGCTCCGTCTCCTTCTAATTCTGCTCGCTGAGAGTTTGAAGATTGGCTTTTCCATACGGATGGAAGAGCTCCTTGCGGCCTTGCTGCCACGCAGCCTTAAGTTCGAGCGCCGTGATGTCCCAGTCCGGTCGGCATTTTCTGCTCACAGCACGCAGATCCTGGCGAAGTTCTTCCATCGTGGGGCGTCCGAAGA
>NZ_JBFUES010001751.1:0-778 GCF_056403875.1 Bradyrhizobium sp. P2_E8 | reverse complement strand
GTTCCGTGGTGCCATCTATCTCGTCACGTCCGGCGGCGGCGTCACCTCGATCGAGACGGCGCGGCGCTTTCCCGTGCGCCTCGTCGAGTCCGGTCCTGCCGGCGGTGCGATCTTCGCGGCGCAGATCGCAGCGCGTCTCGGCGAGAGCAAGGTGCTGTCCTTCGACATGGGCGGCACCACGGCCAAGATCTGCCTGATCGAGAAATACCAGCCCGAGACCTCGCGCGTGTTCGAGGTCGATCGCGCGGCGCGCTTCCTGAAAGGCTCCGGCCTGCCGGTGCGCATTCCCGTGATCGAGATGGTCGAGATCGGCGCCGGTGGCGGCTCGATCGCCCATGTCGACGCGATGAAGCGCGTCACCGTCGGCCCCGAGAGCGCGTCGTCCGAGCCCGGCCCGGCCTGCTATGGCCGCGGCGGCCAGCGTCCGGCCGTGACCGATGCGGACGTTGCGCTCGGCATGATCGATCCCGACGCCTTCGCGGGTGGCACGATCAAGCTCGACCCCGAACTCTCGAAGCAGGCGCTGCTGCGCAGCGTCGGCGAGCCGCTGGGCCTGTCGGCGGAAACCGCGGCCTATGCCGTGCACGAGGTCGTCTGCGAGAACATGGCGAGTGCCGCACGCGTGCATGCGGTCGAGCGCGGCGCCGTGGTCGGCCAGCATACGCTGATCGCGTTCGGCGGTGCCGCGCCGCTGCATGCGGCGCGCGTCGCCGAGAAGATCGGCGTCTCCCGGGTGATCGTGCCGTCGAATGCCGGCGTCGGCTCGGCGGTCGGATTC
>NZ_JBFUES010001750.1:0-779 GCF_056403875.1 Bradyrhizobium sp. P2_E8 | reverse complement strand
TCAGATCGCTACTGACATCAGGCCATAAAAAACCCGGCCTGAACGATAGGTTCGGCCGGGATCGAAAGCGTCCCCGGCCTGTTTAGCGAGTTTTTTAACGTGGCTGCAAGCCGGCCGGCTCAAATGACCACGGAACAGGCAAAACCTAGCGGCTTGGACGGTTTTCGTCAAGATACGGTCCGGATTGACCAAATTCGCCCCCGTCGCGTCAGCCGAAAAGGCCCAATTTCCCCTTGCATTTCTCTTTGCTTTCGCCGCTCCGACTGCCTAATCAAGACACCGACCGCAGCGGGTCCGACCTGATGGACCCGCATTGGAACGCCTCTCAACAGCACTTGCCAGATATGTCTCAACGTCCGCCCGCGCCACCATCGTTGCAGGAATTGCGCAAGGAGATCGACGCGATCGACGAGGGCATGCATCGCCTGCTGATGCAGCGCGGCGACATCATCGACCGCCTGATCCAGGTGAAGCAGACCCAGGAGGTCGGCTCGGCGTTCCGGCCGGCGCGCGAGGCCGACATGATGCGGCGGATCGTGGAGCGCCATCGCGGCATCCTGCCGCTCGACACGGTCGAGAGCATCTGGCGCGTCATCATCGCGACGTTTACTTACGTGCAGGCACCGTTCGCAGTGCATGCCGACATCTCGGTGAGCGAGCCCGCGATGCGCGATTCCGTGCGATTCCATTTCGGCTTCACCGTGCCTTACGTCGCGCATTTCAGCGCGCAGGCGGCGGTCGAGGCGGTGGCGAAATCCAAGGGCGACCTGGCGCTGGTC
>NZ_JBFUES010001749.1:0-780 GCF_056403875.1 Bradyrhizobium sp. P2_E8 | reverse complement strand
GGCCCTGACCGTGCTGATGGCGCTCGCGGGCGCGGCGCTGTTGTCGATCACCTTCGTCCCGGCTGCGGTTGCGATATTCGTCACCGGCAAGGTCTCGGAGACGGAAAACATCTTCATGCGCGCGGCCAAGCGTCTCTACGTTCCCCTGCTCGACCGCGCCATCCGCTACCGCGGCAGCGTCGCGTTTGGCGCGCTGCTGATCGTTGCCGGCAGCATCTTCGCCGCGACGCGCATGGGCGGCGAATTCATCCCGAGCCTCGACGAAGGCGACATCACCATCGAGACCATCCGGATTCCCGGCACCAGCCTGACCCAGAGCGTCGACATGCAGCTCCGGCTGGAAAAGACAATCAAGCAGGTACCGGAGGTCGCGACTATCTTCTCCAAGATCGGCACCGCCGAGATCGCCAACGATCCGATGCCGCCGAACGTCGCCGACACCTATGTCACACTGAAGCCGCGCGAGGAATGGCCCGATCCCGCCAGGCCGAAGGACGAGGTGGTCGCCGAGCTCGAACGGGCCGCCAACACCCTGCCCGGAACGGCCTATGGCATGACCCAGCCGATCCAGATGCGCTTCAACGAGCTCATCGCCGGCATCCGCAGCGACGTCGGCGTCAAGATCTTCGGCGACGATCTCGACGTGCTCGCCGGCATCGCCCAGCAGGTCAACGGCGCGGTCCGCAGCATCGAGGGGGCTGCCGACGTCAAGACCGAGCAGGTCGCAGGCCTGCCGATTCTCACCGTCAAGCTCGACCGCCAGGCGCTGTCGCGCTACGG
>NZ_JBFUES010001748.1:0-781 GCF_056403875.1 Bradyrhizobium sp. P2_E8 | reverse complement strand
TCTCGAAGCCGGCCAGCATCGGGCCTTCCAGCGAGCGGCCGCGCGGCAGTTTCACACGCAGCGGATCGACGAAGCGGCCGTTGACCAGGATTTCGTAATGGACGTGCGGTCCGGTCGACGCGCCGGTCGAACCGACGAAGCCGATCACCTGGCCCTGCCGCACCTTCTTGCCGATCTCCATGCCCTTGGCGAAGGCCGACATGTGGCCGTAGGCGGTCTCGTAGCCGTTGTTGTGCTTGATGCGGATATACTTGCCATAGCCGCCTTCGGGGCCGGCCTTCTCGATCACGCCGTTGCCGGAGGCGAAGATCGGCGTGCCGTAGGCGGTGGCCCAGTCGACGCCGGTGTGCATCTTCACGTAGCCGAGGATCGGGTGGCGGCGGCCGCCGAAGCCGGAGCGCATGATGGCGTTGTTGACGGGTTTCCTGACCAGGAACTTCTTCGCGCTCTTGCCGCTCTCGTCGTAGTAATCGACCACGCCGTCGTCAGGGCTCTGGTAGCGGTAGTATTTCTTGGTCTCGCCGCCGACCGTGAGCGAAGCGAACAGCACGTCGTTCTTTTCGCTCGACGTCACGCCCTCGTCTTCGCCGGCATAGAACACGTCGAAGGAATCGCCCGGCTGCACCTTGCGCTGGAAATCGACGTCGTAGGAGTAGATCTTGATCATGTCGTCGATGACCGGCATCGGCACTTTGTTGCGCATCGCGGTCTCGTAGATGCTCTGGTAGAGCCGCACGCCGGTGCCGTCGTCATCGTCATCGTCGTCGCTGTTGGCGTTGGC
>NZ_JBFUES010001747.1:0-783 GCF_056403875.1 Bradyrhizobium sp. P2_E8 | reverse complement strand
CCCCAGAATGGGTGAAAAACGCTCAGACGCTGCCACACCGGCGATCGTATCTTGCCGGCATCGGCCAGGCCGTAGGCAAGGAACCRTAGGTAGGGTTGGGCTGCCATCAGAAACGACCAGAGCAGAACGCGTGGCATCCCGGCCATCACCGTTGCCTGCGTCGCCACGACAAGCGCCAGGAATACGAGCAACAGGCTGAGCGTCGGGCGGCGGAGCCCAATGCCTCCTGAACCTTGCATGGCCAGCAGGCACGAGAACAGCGCAAACACCACCACCAGCATGGCCGCCTCTAGCAGCGGCTGATGGATCCGGTCCGCGACGCCTTCGTCGATGGCCAACCGCTCGAGAAACGCGCGGTCAATCAGGAAGCCGCTCCGGAAAAGCAGCAGCAAGGTTGCCAGCAGGATCAGGACGCGCCGGTGCCGCCCGGCGTAGGCGCACATCATCGCGAGACCTGCCGCTGAAAAGTCGATACCCACCAGCGAGAGCAGCACGGCGAGCAGAGCGACGGCGCAGCAAAGCAGCAGGCGGCCGCGGAATCCTTGGACGCCGGCCACAAGTCGCGGGTCGCGATCGATCTGAGGGATCAACCGCCACGACGGCCTCACGAGAAGACCGGTGGCCGCGTAGCCGTAGGGCTGGCTTTCAACACTCATCGGAAAACGCGCGCGAGCACTGCGGGCTGTGGCATCTACGAGGCCCTTGCGACAGCTTCACCGAGCAGTGACGCCACCGAGCGCCGGTCTGCCTTGCCATTGGCGTTGACGGGAATGTCCTCCAGCC
>NZ_JBFUES010001746.1:0-784 GCF_056403875.1 Bradyrhizobium sp. P2_E8 | reverse complement strand
GCTTCTGGCCTTCGCGCGACGGCAGCCGCTGAAGCCGCAGATCTTCAATGTCGGCAGCCAGGTCGAGGGCGTGGCGCAACTGGTCCGTCCGCTGGTCGGCGGCCGCATCGAGATCAGCGTCGAGGTTCAGGATGCCGATTGTTTCACCGTCGCCGACGTCGCGCAGTTCGAGACGGCATTGATCAACCTCGCCATCAACGCCCGCGACGCCATGAACGGCGAAGGCCGCCTCACCATCGCGGTGCGCAAGGTGCAGGGCATCCCGAGCCTGCGCGCGCAATCGGCGCGTGGCGGCGACTATGTCGCGATCTCGGTCGCGGATACCGGCAGTGGCATCGCGCCTGAGAACATCGACGCCATCTTCGAGCCGTTCTTCACGACCAAGGAGGTCGGCAAGGGCACCGGCCTCGGCCTCAGTCAGGCGTTCGGTTTCGCCAAGCAGTCCGAGGGCGACATCGCGGTGACGAGCACACCTCGCAAGGGCGCGACCTTCACGATCTACCTTCCGCAGGCGCAGAGCCCGGCCGCCGAGAGCGAAGCCGCAGCGCTGACCAGCGAAGCCGCGACCACCGGGCGCGGCTACCGCGTGCTCGTGGTCGAGGACAATGACGACGTCGGCCAGTTCTCGACCGAGCTGCTGGAGGACCTCGGCTATGTCGTCCGGCGCGTCGCCAATGCCAGTGCGGCGCTCGCCATCCTCGGCGAGAACGAATTTGCCGTCGATCTCGTCTTCTCCGACGTCATCATGCCCGGCATGAACGGCGTCGAGCTCGCCGGCCTCATC
>NZ_JBFUES010001745.1:0-785 GCF_056403875.1 Bradyrhizobium sp. P2_E8 | reverse complement strand
GCTCACCAGAGGCTGGCAATGCGCGCGGCGAGTGCGAGCGTCGCAAGCAGCAGTGCAAGGCAGACCCAGTAGGTCGGCGAGCCGGTCTGCGCCGCCTCCGCCTCGCCCGCCGCAACCGCGGCATCGGTTCTGTATTTGCGCAACGCCACTTGAACTCGCCGTACTCGGAAAAACAAAGGCCCCGGAGATCCGGGGCGTTTGCCGTCGCTTGTCGCTCGCTTACTTCAGCGACGTGCTGATCGAGGTGAACTTGGTGTTCAGCGTGGTGCCGAGGTTGTTGACGACGGTGATGATGGCCAGCGCGATGCCGGCRGCGATCAGGCCGTATTCGATGGCGGTGGCGCCGGATTCATCCTTGGCGAAACGCGCAATCAGGTTCTTCATGAACAAACTCCATCTGGGGTTGGATCGCCTCGTTCGGCGCTGTCTTTGACGCGATAACCATGAAAGCCGAGCTCTTTCGGTGAAGTTAATTCGATCGTGCAAACCCGATCCCTGCGCGATGCTTTTACCCAGAGTGAATTTCACCTTAAGACGCCGGCTGGAATTCGCTCCGGTTCCGAACGTGGCGCAAGTGCGCCACCGGCTTCATCCTCCCTTAAATTTCGCGGAGTAGGCGTAGGAGGACCAGCAATTCGGAAGAGAGGCGACGATGTCGAGCCTGCCCATGCAAGTCGCCCTGATGCTCGGCGAGACCATCGCGAAGGTGGTCCCCATCACCCTCGCGCTCGCGGCCGTCTTCACCGTGCTCGAGCATTTCTGGGCCTGCAATCCCGGCACGCCCT
>NZ_JBFUES010001744.1:0-786 GCF_056403875.1 Bradyrhizobium sp. P2_E8 | reverse complement strand
ATCTCATCCTCGCCGAGCTTCGTGCCCGGCAGCAGACGATGCTCGAGGATCGCCGCGGTCACACCCTCCCTGATACGGCTGACGCGATCGCTCGCGTCTGGCGCATCGGATTTCTGGCGGGTGTTGGCGGCCATCAGTTCGAGGGGGTTGGGTTTGAGGGCTCGATCGGCGACGTTCGGCTTTCAATGTTAGTCGACCAGCTGTATCCAATCACAGGCGAAACTTTATACAATCCGAGCACATTTTGTGTGCATATTACTGCCCACCCGGCGAGCCGCGCCGCTGCGCCGGATTCGATCTAACGACCTGACTCCATTGCACAGTTTTGGAATTCGGCACTCTCCGGGCGGTTGGCACGGACCTTGCGGAGAAAGCCGGAGCATCGCCCTCCCAGCGGACACGCCATGGCCACTCCTGCCGCTCTCGAACTGGTCGCCGTCACCAAGCGCTACGACACGACGCTGGCGGTCGACGACGTCAATCTCAAGATCCCGGCAGGCACCTATTGCTGCCTGCTCGGCCCCTCCGGCTGCGGCAAGACCTCGACCCTGCGCATGATCGCAGGCCACGAGGCGGTCAGCGATGGCGACATCATTTTGGGCGCGCAGAACGTCACCGACCTCGAGCCCGCCAAGCGCGGCACCGCGATGATGTTCCAGTCCTACGCGCTGTTTCCGCATCTGACCGTGCTCGACAACGTGGCTTTCGCCCTGAAAATGCGCGGGATCGACCGGGCGACGCGGCACAAGCGCGCCGGCGAACTGCTCGAGCTGGTGGCCATGACCC
>NZ_JBFUES010001743.1:0-787 GCF_056403875.1 Bradyrhizobium sp. P2_E8 | reverse complement strand
GATGAAGCGCTCGCGCGGCCGTCCGCGGAACATTTGGGTCCGAAAACAGCGACATATGGCCCCTTGTGGAATGCCCGAACAACGGCCATATTGGCTGCATCGAGTTTCGGCCGAACGACTTGGCCTCGCCGCTGATAAGCGTGCCTGACTGACGACCCTCCCTCCAGATCTCGAATTCGCTGACTGCGCTCTTGAGCGCGGTTCCAAAGACTTATCTATGTTAAAGGACGACCCCATGAATACGGGAACTGTGAAGTGGTTTAACGGCCAAAAAGGTTTCGGCTTCATTCAGCCGGACCAGGGAGGCCAGGATGTTTTCGTTCATATCAGCGCAGTCGAACGCGCCGGCATGAGCACCCTCAACGAGGGGCAGAAGGTTTCCTTCGAAATCGTCGCGGACCGCCGGACCGGCAAGTCTGCTGCGGAAAATCTGCGCGCCGCCTAAGCTGCCGCAATCGGTAYTATGTTGCTTTGACCACGGATGTACTGGCAGAGCTTCTGGTTCTCTCGACCCGCGACTGGTTTACCGGCCGCGGGTTTTTTTACACCGGTTGCGGGTTGGCCCGCCCATCGAAACAGCTGAGGTCGCGAGCGTGTCCATCAATATCGATTCAGGCCAGGAACCGGATCAGGAACACGACGACGTCATGTATCCGCAGGTCCTGCCGTTTGTATTGATCCATGCGGGATGCGTCGCGGCGATCTGGTCGGGCGTCTCGTGGCAGGCCATCGCGATCTGCGCCGCGCTTTATGGGTTGCGCATGTTTGGGATCACCGCCGGAGATCA
>NZ_JBFUES010001742.1:0-789 GCF_056403875.1 Bradyrhizobium sp. P2_E8 | reverse complement strand
CCGGCGATCCTGCTGCGCTCGGGCATCGGACCGGCCGACGAGTTGAAGGCGATGGGGATTGTGGTCGAGCGCGATCTGCCGGTCGGCCGCCACTTCTTCGACCACCCGCTGTTTCGCGCCACGATCCAGCTCCACGAAAACCTGCGTCCCACCGATCCGGACACCCGCCACACCAATTGCTGCGTGACCTATTCGTCCGGCCTCGCCAATGGCGGCAAGCGCGACATGATCCTGATCGCCTTCAACCACCGCGGCATCGGCGTGCCCGGCGCGATCGGCGCCGGACTGTTCAACGCCTATTCGCGGGGCACGCTTAAACTGGCCTCGACCGATCCCGCGATCGATCCCGTTGTCGAGGAGAACATGCTGGCCGATCCCCGCGACATGCTGCGCATGATGGATGCGGTGAAGCGACTGGCCGTGATCACCTCGCAGCCGGCGCTGTCAGGCATTGCCGACTGGATCAGGCTGACCGACACCGATCTGACGCTTCCGCAAGCTGCGACCCTGCCAGACCACGAGCTCGACGCGCTGCTGCGCCGTGAGACCGGCGACATCCAGCACGCCGCCGGCAGCTGCCGCATGAGCGGCGTCAACGACGCCGGCGGTGTCGTCAACCCCGACGGCACCGTGAAGGGCATCGCGGGCTTGCGCGTCGCCGACGCCTCGATCATGCCGTCGGATTGCCGCGCCAACACCCACTTCACGACGGTGGTGATTGGGGAAGCGATCGCGCGGATGATGATGCGATAGTTTCTACTGCGTCAAAATCCACTTATCCCGTCATCC
>NZ_JBFUES010001741.1:0-789 GCF_056403875.1 Bradyrhizobium sp. P2_E8 | reverse complement strand
GCCGGACTGGCAGGTGATCGACAGTCCCGTCGGCGAAGCGCGCAAGGTGGTCGTGGTGCCCGCGATCTCTCCCGATGTCGCGCTGTTTCACGCGCCCGAGGCCGACCGCGCCGGCAATGTCCGGATCGGCCGCCACCGCGAGCTCGCCGGCCTCGCCTATGCCGCAAAACGCACGCTGGTCACCGTCGAGCGCATCGTCGATCGCAATCTGCTGGAGACGGAAGACTCCGCCGCCGGTGTTCTGCCCTCGCTCTATGTCGACACCAYCGCGGTCGCCACGCGCGGCGCCTGGCCGCTGGCCCTATGGGACGAATATCCGGCGGACGAAGCCGAGATCGCGCGCTACGCGGCGATGGCGCGCAGCGAAGAYGGCTTTCGCGCCTATCTCTCCGGCTTCCTGACGCATCGCAAGCAGGTGGCCTGATGTCATCGGAACGCGAACGGCGCGAAATCCTGATCGCCACCATCGCCGACCTGCTCGACGGCATCCGTCACGTCGCGGTCGGCGCATCGTCGCCGATCCCCGCGGCCGGCGCGATGCTGCTGCGCGCACGCAACGAACTCTGTGGCAAGCCGCCGGTGCGCATCTCGATCCTGGGATCGCAGGCGCATAATTTCTTCACCAATGGCGGCATCGAGTTGTTCGACTGCGCCGCGCAAGGAAGGGTCGACGCCTTCTTCCTCGGCGGTGGCCAGATCGACGGCGCGGGCAACATCAATCTGGTCGGCACCGGCGATTATCCCACCAACAGCGTGCGCTGGCCCGGCTCGTTCGGCTCGGCCTATCTC
>NZ_JBFUES010001740.1:0-790 GCF_056403875.1 Bradyrhizobium sp. P2_E8 | reverse complement strand
GGTGCATGCCGATCTCGTCGCCGTAGTAGAGCGTCGGCGTGCCGCGCAGCGTCAGCAGCAGCATGGCGGCGACGCGGGCCTGCTCCGGCCCGACGCGGCTTGCGACGCGCGGACGGTCGTGATTGCCGAGCACCCAGTTCGGCCAGGCGCCTTTCGGCAGCGCCTTCTCATAATCGTCGATGATCTTCTCGATCGAGCGCGCGCTCCAGAAGGTCGAGAGCAGCGCGAAGTTGAACGGCATCTGCGCGCCGGTGAGATCGTTGCCGTAATAGGCCATCAGCCGGTGCAGCGGCAGATAGATCTCGCCGATCAGCACGCGGGCGCGATACGCATCGGTGACGCGCCGCATCTCGGCGATGACGTCATGCACCTCCGGCTGGTCGGTGGAATATTGCGTCATGATCCTTTCGTGCGCCGGCCGGCCCTCGACATAATGCGGGTTCGGCGGATTGTCGCGGAACTCGGCGTCCTTGATCAGGTGCCAGATCACGTCGACGCGAAAGCCGTCGACGCCCTTCTCCAGCCAGAACCGCATCACGTCGTAGATCGCGGCGCGGACATCCGGGTTGCGCCAGTTGAGGTCCGGCTGCAGGGCGAGGAAGGCGTGGTAGTAATATTGACCCGTCGTCTCGTCGAACTGCCACGCGCTGCCGCCGAATTCGGACACCCAGTTGTTCGGCGCGCCGCCATCGGGCGCCGGATCGCGCCAGACGTACCAGTCACGCCTGGGATTGTCGCGCGAGGACCGGCTCTCGACAAACCAGGGATGCTGGTCCGAGGTGTGGTTGGG
>NZ_JBFUES010001739.1:0-791 GCF_056403875.1 Bradyrhizobium sp. P2_E8 | reverse complement strand
AGGATGGACAGCACAAAAGGCATCACGATCGGCGCATAGCGCGCCGGCAGTTTGCGAACCGCAATCATCTGATTTCTCTTACGGAAAAGGACGCGTCAGTCACGTTGAACCCTGCAAATGGCATCGATCCCGACGGCGTCGGTTGATGCGTTGGTTCACGTGAAACGCTTACGGCGACCGAAAAACGGCGCGGCTGTTCATTATCCGCTCAGGTTGAGTGGTTCAAGCTGCATCTGGTCGTTCGGTTTACAATCGTTCAAAGCGTGGCAGATTGCCGCGATCACGAACCATTTCAGCGGTTTGCGCATTATATATCGTTTGCATAGGTCAATTTGGGCGAGAGCAGAGGAAGGTCAAAACAAAATGAGTGATGGACCGATGAATTCCGCGGCTGGCCGCAGCATTGTACTGGCCGCGGTCGCCAGCCTGGCACTGGTCGCAACCTCTGCATCGCCCTCGGCTGCCGCGTCCGCGGGACCGGCCAAGGCGGTGTCCGCAAAGGTCGTCACGGCGGGGCAGGCCGCCTCCGACGTCACCGATTTCAGCGCAGCCCGACGTCGCTACTATCGACGCGGACCGAACGCTGCGGGCCTTGCCGTCATGGGTGCCGCGGCGGGCATCATCGGCGGGGTGATCGCCGAGCAGCGGCGCCGCGAGTACTATGAGGACAACTATTACTATGGTCAGCGACCTTATTACGGCGGCCCGGGCTACTACGGCGGCAGTCCCTACTACGGCCAGCGCTACTATTATCAGCCCTACTAGGCTGTCGTTTTCGCCTTGGTCTGGAC
>NZ_JBFUES010001738.1:0-792 GCF_056403875.1 Bradyrhizobium sp. P2_E8 | reverse complement strand
GGGGGCTGCCGGCGGTTTGCGTGGGGTCAGAGGAAGGCGATCATACGATGAAGCGGCCTTCTTCAGACATTCGAGAGACATCGAGAGATCTTTTTCCGCTTAGCTGTTCGTAATTTCGGCCGGCCCGTCATCGGGGCCTTCTGACCGCGGACGCCTGTGCGGCTTGCCGTTTCCTGCGATGCCCCTCCAAGAGGGCGGCCAGGAAAGGGCTCGAAACCAGGCTGGTATGGGCCTCTTGGGTCGTTGATTGGGGGACTTGGGTTGAACCACAGGACGTCACGCGGCGCTTACGGGCGTGAGACCGGGATCATCGATCTCGGCCACGAGCCGCCGCTTTCCGTCGATGGTTCCGAAGCGGCCGTCATCGATCGCCGTCGTGTTTCGGTACAATGGTTCAGCGGGACAATTCTGACCGGACTTTGCGGCGCAGCCCTGATCGGCGGCGCCGTTTTCGCTTCGCTCGACGGTGAGATGACCTTCGCCAAGGTGCCGGAACGGGTCGAAGGCGCGCTGCGCGGTGCATTTGGCGCAGCTGATCGCGCCGCTACCCTGCACAAGAGCGACCGCTTGCCGCCGCCGAACGAATCCACGGCCTCGCGCAACATCGTGCGCGTCTCCACGGTGGCCCGCGTCGGCAATCGCGACGTGATGCGGGTGCGTCCCTTCGTCCGGATCGCCGGCAATCTGTCGATGACCACGAGCGACCTGTCGGCGAAAATTCCGCCGTTCAACGCCCAGCGCCTTCTCACCGACGTCGGCTCCGATCCGAAGACCGCCGCCGACGATCCCAAC
>NZ_JBFUES010001737.1:0-793 GCF_056403875.1 Bradyrhizobium sp. P2_E8 | reverse complement strand
GTCTACGACCGCGATCAGGCGGCGGTGGACGCGTTCTTCGCGGATTGAAAAACGCCCTCCGCGATTTCAGCGCGGAGGGCGTGTATTTCGTCAGTTCAGCTTCCGCTTCGTCACGGGCGCCTCGAACTGCGCGATCTCCGCGGTTTGCGGTGCCTTGCCGTTGAAGGTCAGCACGTTGCCTTCGGACGAGATCGCGACGTTGTCGCCGTCCCTGACGTCGCCGGCCAGGATCATCTCGGCGAGCGGGTCCTGGAGGTAGCGCTGGATCACCCGCTTCAGCGGCCGTGCGCCATAGGCGGGATCCCAGCCCTTGGCGGCGAGCCAGTCGCGGGCTGCAGCATCGAGCGTCAGCACGATCTTGCGATCGGTCAGGAGCTTCTGGAGCCGCGCGAACTGGATCTCGACGATCCGGCCCATCTCGCTCCTCTGCAAGCGATGGAACAGGATGATCTCGTCGACACGGTTGAGGAATTCGGGGCGGAAATGTCCCCGCACCATTCCCATCACCTGCTCGCGGACGGCCGAGGTGTCTTCGCCCTCGGGTTGATTCACCAGGAACTCGGAACCGAGATTCGAGGTCATGATGATCAGCGTGTTGCGGAAATCGACGGTACGGCCCTGGCCGTCGGTCAGGCGGCCGTCGTCGAGCACCTGCAACAGGACGTTGAAGACGTCAGGATGCGCCTTCTCGATCTCGTCGAACAGCACGACCTGATAGGGCCGGCGCCGCACCGCTTCGGTGAGCGCGCCGCCCTCGTCATAGCCGACATAGCCCGGAGGCGCGCCGATCAAC
>NZ_JBFUES010001736.1:0-794 GCF_056403875.1 Bradyrhizobium sp. P2_E8 | reverse complement strand
GCATGCCGTCATGGCCCATGGCGATGCCGTCGGTGACGGTGATGGTGCAGAATTCGCGGGGGGTGCCGCCGGCATGCGCGACGCCCTTCTTCACCGCCTGCGCCTGGCGCATCAGGGAGATGTTGCAGGGGGCGGCTTCATTCCAGCAGGAGGCGACGCCGACGAAGGGCTGATGGATCTGCTCGGTGGTCAGCCCCATGGCGTAGAAGTAGGACCGATGGGGCGCGCGCGAGGGGCCTTCCGTCACGTGACGGCTCGGCAGCCTCTGCTTGATGTTGGTCTTCGCGTCCATCGCAAACCAGTTTCCTCGGCCAACCCTTTCAGACCCGAAAAATCAGAGCCAAGATTTGAATCGACCTTGGGATTTCCCGTTCGCCTCGAGGACCGCCGCAGTCCCTAAAACATTGGAGTGATTTTATTCATGTTCGGGTGTGGCTAAAAAGCGGCGGTGATGCGAATGGCTAGCGATGAGGGCTTAATCCGGAAGGAGTGTTGCGTGAACAGCACAATCGTTACCGGGAAGACACGGGTCGGCTTACTGAGATACCCTCACGAAGATGACAATCCACAACTTCAGATTTTGCGGCGGGGTACGGCGCGCCCCGGTGCAGCCTCACGGAGGGAGCGTGCCTCAACTGAGTCGCGCCCTCAGATTGCCAGCCCGTCACGCTGAGGTGCGGGCGATGGAGGCGCACACTCTTCCCACACCGTCATTGCGAGCGCAGCGAGTGGCAGTCTGGATTGCTTCGCTGCGCTCGCAATGACGGAGTATGAGGCAGCGACTTCGTCCGTCC
>NZ_JBFUES010001735.1:0-795 GCF_056403875.1 Bradyrhizobium sp. P2_E8 | reverse complement strand
GTCCCGCGAGGCGCCGAACAACCTCTCGCCGGTCGGCACCGGCCCGTACAAGTTCCTCGAGTTCAAGCCGGGCGATATCGTCCGTGGCGAGCTCAATCCCGACTATCACATGCCGAACCGCCCGTATTTCGACACGCTCGAAATGAAGGGCGGCGGCGATGCCGTCTCGGCGGCGCGCGCGGTGATCCAGACCGGCGAATACGATTTCGGCTATAACATCCAGGTGGRAGACGACGTGCTGCTGCGCCTGGAGAAGGGCGGCAAGGGCAAGGCCATCTACGCCGTGGGCGGAGACACCGAGTTCATCGCGCTGAACTTCACCGACCCGAACACCGAGGTCGACGGCGAGCGCTCTTCGATGAAGACGAAGCACCCGCWGTTCTCCGATCCCGCCGTGCGCAAGGCGCTGGCGCTGCTGGTCGATCGCGAAGCGGTGAAGAAGGTGATCTACGGCCGCGCAGGCCGCACCACGGCGAACTTCCTCAACGGCCCCGAAAAGTTCGTCTCCAAGAACACCAGCTGGGAATTCAGCATCGAGAAGGCGTCGAAGATGCTGGACGACGCCGGCTGGAAACCGGGTGCGGACGGCATCCGCGAGAAGGACGGCAAGAAGCTGAAGCTTCTGTACCAGACCTCGATCAACGGCCCGCGCCAGAAGACCCAGGCCATCGTCAAGCAGGCCTGCCAGAAGGCGGGCATCGAGGTCGAGCTGAAATCGGTCGTCGCCTCGGTGTTCTTCTCCTCCGACGCCGGCAATCCCGACATCTACCCGAAGTTCTATGCCGACATGGAGAT
>NZ_JBFUES010001734.1:0-796 GCF_056403875.1 Bradyrhizobium sp. P2_E8 | reverse complement strand
GGCAATACGGAAACCGCGCTCCGCTTCGCTGAGGCCCTCGCCGCCCGAATACAGGTCGGCGCGAGCGACGATCTCGTTGTCGCCGGCATCGACGCTGCCGCCGGGAAACACCAGCGCGCCCGAGTTGAACTCGATCTGATGATGGCGGACCATCATGAAGACCTCGACTTCCTTCGCGGCGCCATCGCGCAGCAGGAGGATCGTCGACGCCGGGCGTGATGCTGATGTCTCGCCCATTCAACTAACCTGCGGCGCTGGATTGCGGCTGGAGATTGGCGCGCTTGTCGACCTTCGCCACGCGCGACAGCAGATACTCGACCTCGGCCTTCGCCGTCGCCGTCATCGTCGCGCCGGGCTTGCGCTGCGCGCTGGAGGCGATGATGCCGCGCTTCTGGAGCACGTGTTTGCGCACGGCGAGGCCCGCGCCCGGCTGCTGCTCGTAACGGATCAGCGGCAGATGCGCGTCGAACAGATCATGCGCGGCATCGCGCTTGCCGGCCTTGGAGAGGTTCACGACGTCGATCAACAACTCGGGGAACGCATAGCCGGTCATGGCACCGTCGGCGCCGCGCTCCATCTCGAAATCGAGGAACGTGCCGCCATTGCCGCAGAGGATCGAGAGCGGGCGGAGCGAGCCGTCCTTCTGGAAGCCGCGCAACGTGGTGATCTTCTCCAGTCCCGGCCAGTCCTCGTGCTTGAGCATCACGCAGTTCGGATTGTCCATGACGATCTTGCGGATCACGGCCGGCGTGAACACCACCTGCAAGGTCAGCGGATAGTCCTGAAGCACCCAGGG
>NZ_JBFUES010001733.1:0-796 GCF_056403875.1 Bradyrhizobium sp. P2_E8 | reverse complement strand
CGGCTGGGGAGGCGGATGCGCAGCGAACTATCAGTCACGTCCACCATATTCGAAGCCAACCGCGCCCGCGGCGCGGTCAGGTTCGACGTGCACGCGCGCGWCGGCGTGACGCGGCGCGGTGCGTTGCATGAATCCGGCTCGCTGCGTGTGCGCTTTCCTTCGCCGGAGGATGCGGGGCTCTCCGGCGTGTTCGTCAACACGGCCGGTGGCGTTGCCGGCGGCGATCGCTTCGATGTCGAGATATCAGCGGCCGATGCCACGCGGCTGACGCTGACCACGGCGGCCGCGGAGAAGGTCTATCGCGCGCCGGGCCCGGCGGCAGAGCTCAATATCGCCCTGAAGGTCGGCGCAGGCGCGCATCTGTCCTGGCTGCCGCAGGAGACCATTCTGTTTGATCGTGCCCGTGTCCATCGTCGCTTCGACATCGCGCTCGATGAGGCGGCCTCGCTCCTGCTTTGCGAGATCGTGGTGTTCGGCCGCACTGCCATGGGTGAGCGGATGGAGCAGGGCGAGTTCGTCGACCGCTGGCGGCTCTCCCGCGGCGGCCGGCTGGTCTTTGCCGAGACCGTCAGGCTCGACGGCAATATAGGCGCGAAACTCGCGAGGTCCGCGGTGGCCAAGGGGGGCGCCGCGATCGGCACGGCGCTGATCGTCCCCGGCGACGAGGCGCTCATCGAGCGCATTCGGGAGGCCTCGGAATCCTTCGCCGGCGAGGTCGGGATATCGGCCTGGAATGGCTTTGCAATGGCGCGGTTCTGTGCCCAAGATGCGGCGCGCTTGCGCGCCGACATGATGG
>NZ_JBFUES010001732.1:0-797 GCF_056403875.1 Bradyrhizobium sp. P2_E8 | reverse complement strand
GCCTCGTCCTGCATGCGGACGATGGCGTCGCTGACGCCTTCCGGCACCAGCCGCTCAGGCGCGAGCTTTTCGCAACCGAGGCTGATGACCAGAATTTCGCCGCCGAAATTCGGGTTGAGCGCCAGGTTCTGCAGCGTGCGGATCGGCACCACCGCGTCGGGCGCGTTGATGGCGACGCCGCAGCCATAGGCATGCGTCAGCGGCACGACGTCGTCGACGTTCGGATACTTCGGCAGCAGCTCGGCGCGGATGCGCTTCACCGCATATTCCATCGTGCCCTTGACGCATTGCACGGAGGAGGAGATACCGAGAATGTTCTTGGTACCGACCGAGCCGTCCGGATTGCGGAAGCCTTCGAAGGTAAAGCCTTCGAGCGGCGGCAGCGGAGCGGGCACGGCGGTCGAGATTTCGAGCTTGTCGAGGGCGGGGGCTTCCGGCATGCGGATGCGTGCCTCGTCGACCCACTCACCGGCCAGGATCGGCGAGAGTGCGTAGCCGATCACCTCGCCATAGCGGACAATCGGCGCATCCTGCGCGATATCGACCAGCGCCGTCTTGTGCCCCTGCGGCACAAAGGCGCGCAGCGTCAGTCCGCAGGCAAAACGGGAGCCGGCGGGAAGCCCGAAATCATTGACGACGATCGCGACATTGTCGCGCTCGTTGAGCTTGATGTAGCGGGGCTGCTCCTTCGCTGCGACGTCCTGGTCCATGAGTGGACTCCGGGATTTGTAGGGTGGGTTAGCGCAGCGTAACCCACCAATGTCTCTGTCCGCGGAAGCAGAAGAGGTGGGTTACGC
>NZ_JBFUES010001731.1:0-799 GCF_056403875.1 Bradyrhizobium sp. P2_E8 | reverse complement strand
CCTCCAGCGTGCTGCATGGTGCCGGCTGGGTCGAGGGCGGCCTGCCGAACTGGGTGCGCGGCGTGGCGCTGATCGGCATCGGCGCCCTGATCGGCAGCCGGTTCGCGCGGATGCGGATCAAGACCCTCGCCGGCCACATCAACGCGGCGCTGGGATCATTTACCGTGGCCATCGCCGTCTCCGCGATCTTCGTCGGCATCGTCGCCCTCACCACGCAGGTGAAGTTCTCGGACGTCGTCGTCGCCTTCGCGCCGGGCGCGATGGACGCGATGCTGGCCTTGGCCCTGACGCTGCACATCGACCCGATCTTCGTCGGCGCCCATCATCTGTCGCGCTTCGTGTTCGTGACGATCGCGACGCCCGGCATCGTGCACCTGTTCGGCCGCACGCAGGACGACGTGGACGATTAAGCTTCAGCGCTTCGCCGTCCGCACAAATCCCCACGCCGCGATCGCGGCCATCAGCAGCGAGATCAGCACGTTGTAGCCGGCGAGCGAAAGGCCGAGGAAGCGCCACTGCACCTCGTCGCAGCGCACCACCTTCACGGTGTCGAGCTTCGACAGGAGGTCGGCGGCATTGCCGAGATTGACGACGGGGCCGGAGCAGTCGGTCGGTCCCTTCCAGAAGCCCCATTCGACGCCGGAGTGGTAGGCGCCGAGCCCGGCATTGGCGAGCGTCGCGAGCGCGAGGATCGCAAGCCCCGCGAGCAGCAGTGGCCGCGGCGCGCCGCTCCTCGCCGCAAGTGCGGTCAGCGCGCCGAGCGGGATCGCGAGGTAGTAGGCGTAACGCTGCTCCAGGC
>NZ_JBFUES010001730.1:0-801 GCF_056403875.1 Bradyrhizobium sp. P2_E8 | reverse complement strand
GCGTGGCGGTACCTGACAGTACGGTGGTGCCGTCGGCAGCGGTCGCGGCAAAACCGACCGCCGAGCCCGCGTTCGAACCCAGCGAGGCGCCGAGCGCGGCAGTCCCCGTCACCGGGGTCACGCCACCGGGCGCGCCGGTGTAGAGCACGTTGCTGTTGGCGGTCGCGCTCGCATAGGAGGTCGTGCCGCGCAGGTCCGCGGGCGTCGCACCGGGAATCGTGGTGGAGACGTTCGACTTGGTGGAGTAACCGACCGTGGTCTGCAGCGCCTGGTTGGCGATCGATTTCGCGCTGTCGATCAGCTTCTGCAGCGAGGTGATGCCGGTGTTGGCGGCCTGGAGCACCTGCACACCGTTATTGATGCCGTCGAGCAGGTTGCTGATGTCGCTGGCGCGGTTGTCCAACCCCTGCGCGGTGAAGAAGTTGGTGGGATTGTCGAGCGCCGTGTTGACCTTCTTGCCGGTTGACAGCCGCTCCTGCGTCGTGGCCAGCAAGTCAGCCGTCGACTGCAGCGACAACAGGTTCTGGCGAACTGACGCCGAGAGAACGATGTTGGACATTGGCGAGTCTTCCTCTTGAACCGGATACGAATCGGCCACGCGGTCTCGAAAGCGGGCTTTGGTCCAGTTTTAGGAGGTGTCCTTTAAAGTATGGTTAACGCCGGTTTAAGCGATAGGGTTAATGGCGAATGAATGCCCCTGCCCGCCTCCGGACGCAAAAAAGAGCGGCGGGGCCAATGGCCCCGCCGCCCGATTTTATTTAGCTATTCCAGCTACTTGTTAGCGGAGCAGCTGGAGCACGC
>NZ_JBFUES010001729.1:0-802 GCF_056403875.1 Bradyrhizobium sp. P2_E8 | reverse complement strand
CAACTGCTCCTGCTCCTTGCGGCCCGCCTCGACGAGGCGGCTGGTTGCCGCTTCGATGGCCGTTTGCACACGGGAGAGATACTCGTCCTTCGGCAGGCCCGCCGGCAGCGGATCGAGAAACTCCACCACCAGCGTGCCGGGATAGCGCATGAAGGTGCGGCGCGGCCAGAACAGGCCGGAATTGAGCGCGATCGGCAGACACGGCACGCCGCAGGACGAATAGATCTGCGCAAAGCCGGTCTTGTAGTCAGGAGGCGCGCCCGGCGCGCGGCGCGTGCCCTCCGGAAAGATCACGAGCTGGCGGCCGCTGCGCACCGCCACGCGTGCCCGCCGCGTCATGTCCAGCAGCGCCTTCACGCCGGCCTTGCGGTCGATCGCGATCATCCCGGTCTTGACCAGGAACTGACCGAACACCGGGATCTGCATGAGCTGGCGCTTGAGGATGAAGATCGGGCGGTGGAAGAACCCCGGCAACACGAAGGTTTCCCAGAACGACTGATGCTTGGCCACGATCACCAGCGGCCCTTGCGGAATCTTCTCCTGCCCGCGGAATTCCACCTTGATATTGCAGATCACCCGCATCAGGACCAGCGTCGCCTTCGCCCACCATTCCGCGACCGTCARCATGGCGCGCGGCGGCATCGCAAAGGTCGGCAGTGCCACGATCGCGAGACACACCAGCACGGCATAGAACAGCACGTTGAACACGAGCGAGCGCAGGAAAATCAAGAACATCGACGATCCGATCAATTGCCGATCAATTGGCCTGTGCCGTGGCGGGCCGCTTCGGCTGCATCCCGGG
>NZ_JBFUES010001728.1:0-804 GCF_056403875.1 Bradyrhizobium sp. P2_E8 | reverse complement strand
GAGCAGAGCCATGTTGCGAAACAGTTTTGTCGGATTGGGATTGTCCGTCGGCGTGAACATGCCTGCGAGGTAGCCGAGCGCGTGATCGAAGTTCGGCAGCTTGAAGAAGATCCAGAGCATCGTCACGCAGAAGAAGACGACGCCCATGCGGGCGCCGCGCACGACAGGGCCGGCTTCGCCCAGCACCTTCAGAAACGGCCGCTCGACGACGAGCAGGAGGCCGTGCAGCATGCCCCACAATGCGTAGCTCAGGCTCGCGCCGTGCCAGAGGCCGCCAAGCGTCATCACGATCATCAGATTGAGGCAGGTTCTGGCCGGTCCCTTCCTGTTGCCGCCGAGCGGGATGTAGAGATAGGTCCTGAGCCAGCTGGACAACGAGATATGCCAGCGCGTCCAGAACTCGGAGAACGAAGCCGAGATGTAGGGCAGGTCGAAGTTGACCGGCAGGCGGTAGCCGAACAGCAGCCCGAGGCCGAGCGCGATTGCCGAATAGCCGAAGAAGTCGGCATAGATCTGGTAGCTGTACAGGAACACGAGCAGCCAGCGGTCCTGCGTGGCCACCGTCTCATAGAGCGGATAGTCCATGTAGGACGTCATCTCGTTGAGATTGTTGGCGACGTAGAGCTTGAAGAAGAAGCCAGTCAGGATCCATTTGGCGGCTTCCGCGAAATCGACGTTGGCGAGCTGTTTGGGGACGATCTGCGGCATGAACTGGCCCGCGCGCGTGATCGGTCCGGACACGAGCTGCGGAAAGAAGATGATGTAGAGGAAGACGTCGCGCAGTGGCGGCKGCCGCTTCTCGCG
>NZ_JBFUES010001727.1:0-807 GCF_056403875.1 Bradyrhizobium sp. P2_E8 | reverse complement strand
CGGCACCTTCATGATCCTGATCTGCGCGCCGATCGGATCGTCGCCCGGCGCGAACAGCTCGCGTGCGACCGTGCTGCCGAGGATCACGACCTTGCCGGCGCCGGCCTCCTCGGTGCCGGAGAAATAACGTCCGGCCGCGAGCTGCCAGTCGCGCACCATGAAGTGACCGGTCGTGGTGCCGTTGATGGTCGTATTCCAGTTCTTGCTCTCGTGGATGACCTGCGCCGTCCCGGCGATCGAGCCGGCCGCGGCCTGGATCTCCGGAATCTGCTCGAGGATGGCCTGCACGTCGCTCTCGGTCATCGTCAGCTTGCTGCCGTCCTTGAGGCGCACGCCGCCCTGATAGACCGCGCCCGGCGTGATCATCAGCACGTTGGCGCCGATCGAGCGGATCTGCTCCTGGAGGCGAAGCTGCGCGCCGGACCCGATCGCAAACACCGTCACGATCGAGGCGACGCCGATCACGATGCCGAGCATGGTGAGGAAGCTGCGCAATGGATTGAGGCGCAGGGCGTGCAGGGCGATCTGAAAACCCTGGAGCATCGTCATGACACCGCGCTCCGTTTCGGCAGCAGCGGAACCAGCGTCTCGTCGCTGACGAGCTCGCCGTCGTGCAGGCGGATGGTGCGCCGGCACTGCGTCGCGATGCCGGGGTCATGCGTGATCATCACGATGGTCTGGCCGGTCCGGTTGAGCGCGGCGAACAGCGCCAGGATCTCGGCGCCGGTGCGGCTGTCGAGCGCGCCGGTCGGCTCGTCGGCGAGCACGATCAGCGGGGAGGCGATCAGCGCACGCGCGATCGCCACG
>NZ_JBFUES010001726.1:0-808 GCF_056403875.1 Bradyrhizobium sp. P2_E8 | reverse complement strand
CTGCGGGCAAGCGCGTCACCGGGCTGCTGGTCGACTATCACCTCGACCGCGGCAACGGCATCGCCGCGATCCGCGACATCCGCCGCCGCTTCGGCGACGCCATCCCTGCGATCCTGATCACCGCCGACCGCAGCCCCGCCGTGCAGCTGGCCGCGCGCGAGGAGAAGATCGCCGTGCTGAACAAGCCGGTGAAGCCGGCCTCGCTGCGCGCCCTGCTCGGCCAGTGGCGCACGCAGCAGATGGTGGCGGCGGAGTGAGACGGCCTGTTGGCGAGCGCCCGGCCCCGCTTTCGCAACTCAGGGCGCGAGGCGGGTGAAGACGTAATCGCGCCCCTTCGCGCGAGCCTCGTGGCAGGCGAAGCAGGTGCGGTGCTGCGCTTCGTCGACCGGCTTGCCGTTGACGAAGCGGCCAAAACCCCAGCCGCCGGTGGAGGCATATTTCCTGGCATCCTTGACCATCACCTGGACCGTGGTAGCCGCGCCGGGAATCGTTGCCGACGCGAATTCCGGTGACTGTTTCCGCTTCCAGGCGCGCTTGACCAGAATGGTGCCGTCCGGGAACGGAAGCTTTCCGGCCTGATAGGCGTCGATTGCCACCTGGTTGCCGACGACCGCGCGAAGCTCGTCGAGCGGCGCGGCCTCTTCGGCCGGCGCGATCAGCTCCCATTGCTTGTAGCCCGCGGGAATCGTGACGCCGAAGATCGGCGAGGCATCGGCTGTCGCGGGGCCCTCCGCCAGCGCGATCGAGACGAGGTAGGGCACGCAGGTCAGGAGAACGACCAGGAGAAGCGCGGCGAGCACCATCACCG
>NZ_JBFUES010001725.1:0-808 GCF_056403875.1 Bradyrhizobium sp. P2_E8 | reverse complement strand
GGGGGATGAAGTCGCCCTTGACGTCCTTGACGAGATAATCGGCCGCGCCCGCCTTCAGCGCGGTGACCGCGATGCTGGAATCCTGCGACGCGGTGACGAACACCACGGGAGGGGCGCCCGGGATCGCCATGATCTGCTCGAGCGTATCGAGGCCGTCGAGACCCGGCATGTACTGGTCGAGCGCAACGACGTCGATGCCGCCGTCGTTGCTGTCGTCGATGCTGTCTTGGGCAGCCGCGCGGCGGATGTGCTCGAGGCCTTCCTCGCCGCTGGCGGCATGAACGACCCTGTAGCCGCGCCGCGTCAGGCCGCGGTCGACCAGGCGCGCGAGCGCGTCGTCGTCGTCGATATACAGCAGTGTCGGTGTTCGCTGGTTCATGTGGCGGCGGGCGGAACCTGGATGACCGAGAAGAACAGCCCGAGCTGCCGGATGGCGTTGGCGAAATTCTCGTAGTTGACGGGTTTGGTGATGTAGACGTTGCAGCCGAGTTCGTAGCAGCGCTTGATCTCCTGGGAGTCGTCGGTGGTCGTCAGCACGACCACGGGCGATGCCTTGAGATACCTGTTTTCCTTGATCTGCTTCAGGATGTCGATTCCGCTCATGTCAGGCAGGTTGAGGTCGAGCAGGATCAGGAGGGCATTTCCCTTCTGGGAAAGCCCGCTGCCGTCGGCGCCGAACAGGTGTCTCATCGCATCGGTGCCGTTGCCGAACGCAACGATCTCGTTGTTGACGCCGGAGCGGCGGATGTTGCGCTCGATCAGCCGGGCGTGCCCCTCGTCGTCCTCGATCATGATGATGGTAACAGGC
>NZ_JBFUES010001724.1:0-810 GCF_056403875.1 Bradyrhizobium sp. P2_E8 | reverse complement strand
ATCCAAGGGCGCAGGCGAGCTTTGCCTTCGACAGATCATCGCACGCGACCGTCTTGGCCAAGGCGAGCGCGTCCTCCAACCGTGCCTGCGCTTCCGACAGGATGGAGGTTTCCGACCACAAGGTGATCGCCGCAACCGTGAGCCTGATTCCGAGAAGGGTATCGCCTTCCTCGCCGAATGCCCAAGAAAGCGCAGCTCTCAGATCGGCGATGCGACCGAGGTAGCGCTCGGTCCAATCGGCCGGCTCGCGCCAGTTCCACTCCTCCTCGGACTGTTCGAAAAGCGCGAGGACACGCTGTGCATGGCGACGCAGCGCCAGGCCGCAGTCCGGATCAGCCTGACGCCATTCGGCCGCATAGCGCCGTGTGCTGTCGAGCAACCGGTAGCGCAGGCTCGCTCCCCGAGCCTCGGCGCTCAAAAGCGATTTGGCGACGAGACTGCCCAGGCCGGTGACGACGTCGACCGGCATGAGCCCCGCTGCCTCCGCAACGAAAACCGCATCCTCGACCTCGAACGCGTCGCTGAACACCGACAGCAAGGCGAAAAGTCTCGCTTCTTTCTGCGACAACAGCCGKAAGCTCCAGTCGATCGTTGCCATCAGGGTTTCATGGCGCGGCGGCGCGCCATCGGCGCTTGGGGCGCGAAAACCCAGCTTCTGGTCGAGCAGCGCCACCAGTTCGCGAGGATTGAACCTGCCAATCTGGGCTGCCGCCAATTCGATGGCCAGCGGAAGGCCGTCCAGCGAATGGCAGATCGAGGCGACGGCCTCGCAATCGTCGTCGACGCACTGGTAGTCCGACCATTCGGCGG
>NZ_JBFUES010001723.1:0-812 GCF_056403875.1 Bradyrhizobium sp. P2_E8 | reverse complement strand
AAACAGGTCGGAGAAGCCGTTGAGCCAGAAGTCGCAATTCTGCTTCTGGACATAGAACAGCTTCACGCCAAGCGATCGGAGGGCAGCTTCTGCCGTATCGGCGGTCCCAAGTGCGATCTTCCTGAAGTCGCGCGCGACGTCGCTCTGATAGGTGTGGATGACCTTGCCCCGCGTGAGCAGCGGCGAAAAATAGCAGGGCACCATTGCCCGGTAGCCGTTCAGGGCGAGAATGCGATCGGAACCAGTCGATTGCTGTAGTTCGTCGCACCGCCGCCAGTCGGCGCTGACACGGGGCATTTGATCGAGCGGGCGCCCCTCTACGAAAAGCATGGCGCCGTCGGCGCTGAAGCTGCGCCAGGGGTATGCGCGGATTGCCCAGGCGCAAACCAGGAAGAGCGTCAGGACCGCGATGTGCGGAGCGAGGCGTCCTGTAAAACAGCTGGGAGCCAATCGCGATGCGACTGTCAGTCCCCCGAAAGCGACAGCGACGCTCGCGACGGGGATCAGCGCCTTCACATGGAACGACAATCTCATCAGGCTCGGAATCTGCAGTGTCGCATCGAGGAGCCGGACACTGACGAGGTAGGCGAGAAGGATGAAGAGTCCCGCGGCCATGCCCGACGACGGCGTCCTGAGGGCCGAGGATCGACCGGGCAGAAGCTTCGAGTCGGCGAACGAAACAACGCAAAATATCATCACGAGGCAAGCAGCGGCCTCGAAGACGGTTTTTACCTGTCGGGTCGCTGCCGTCAGTCACGCTCCAAGGGAAAAATCGCTCCCTCCAACGGACTGCGCCAGCACGAACTCGACGA
>NZ_JBFUES010001722.1:0-815 GCF_056403875.1 Bradyrhizobium sp. P2_E8 | reverse complement strand
CGCATGGAGCTTCCGCCGCCGGCACGTCGCGCGTGTAGAAATAGACCGAGAAGGCGCCATCGCGCGGCAACATCCGGCTGAACGCCGCAGCATCGGGCTTGGCCCGCCGCACAGCCTCGCGCGATCCCACTTCCGCCACCACGAAGGGCGTTCCAACGCCGACGACCTGCGGGGCATGGCGATCGATCTTGATATCCTCCGCGGTCAGGGAGATGCAGGCCGCGATCTCTTCGGCGGAACACTTCGCGAGGCGCGCCAGCGGCTGCGGCGCGGTGAGCTCGGTGCTGAGCACCCGTCCCTGCTCCCGTACGATCTCGACCGGGACCAGCCCCGCCTTCTCCTCGAACAGCAGACGCCGCTTCGGCTCCGTCGCGAGGCTCGCCAGCACGAAGGCAGTGCCGACATTGGGATGACCGGCAAAGGGCAGCTCCCGCACCGGCGTGAAGATGCGCACCTCGGCGTCATTGGCCTTGTCGCGCGGCGGCAGCACGAAGGTCGTCTCGGAATAGTTGAACTCGGTCGCGATCGCCTGCATCTGCGCCGTCGACAAGCCGCCGGCATCGAGCACCACGGCGAGCTGGTTGCCGCCGAAGGCGCGGTCGGTGAACACGTCGACGGTGATGTAGCGCCGCTGCATCTTTGCTTTCCTCACGCAAATCGCAGCCGCAATCGGCTACGTCGCGCAGCAGTCTACAAGCCGAAAACATCACTCGTCATGCCCCAAAATTCGGAGCAATCGGAGCAATGGCGGAAGAGATCTAGAGGCGGAAGAGCAGGCGCGCACGCTCGCAACGGCCTTCGCCGCGACGCCGGGC
>NZ_JBFUES010001721.1:0-819 GCF_056403875.1 Bradyrhizobium sp. P2_E8 | reverse complement strand
GGCCTTCGCCGGGACGACACCATTTTTGTAGCCCCACCTTCATACTAACGACCAACACGCAATGGATGGGCATTCCCGGGGTTCTTCACTAGTATCCGCGCGATTTCAAAACAGAACACTGCTGGAGCCAACACATGAAATCAGCCCTTCTCGCCGCCGTCGCAGCCTCGGCCCTGTTGCTGGCAGCGCCGGCCTCCGCGCAAGGCGTCAAGATCGGCATCCTCAACGACCAGTCCGGCGTCTATGCCGATTACGGCGGTAAATGGTCGGTCGAAGCCGCCAAGATGGCGATCGAGGACTTTGGCGGCGAGGTGCTCGGCCAGAAGATCGAGCTCGTCACCGCCGACCACCAGAACAAGCCGGATCTGGCGAGCTCGATCGCGCGGCGCTGGTACGACGTCGAGAACGTCGACATGATCACGGAGCTGACGACCTCCTCGGTCGCGCTCGCGATCCACGAGCTCTCCAAGGAAAAGAAGAAGATCGACATCGTGGTGGGCGCCGCGACCTCGCGTCTCACCGGCGATGCCTGCCAGCCCTACGGATTCCACTGGGCCTATGACACCCGCGCGCTCGGCGTCGGCACCGGCGGCGCGCTGACCAAGGCCGGCGGCGACACCTGGTTCTTCCTCACCGCGGACTACGCCTTCGGCTACGCGCTGGAGAAAGACACCAGCGAGATCGTCACCGCCAATGGCGGCAAGGTGGTCGGCTCCGTCCGCGTGCCGCTCAATTCCTCGGACTTCTCCTCCTTCCTGCTGCAGGCGCAGAGCTCGAAGGCGAAGATCGTCGGCCTTGCCAATGCCGGCCTCGACACCA
>NZ_JBFUES010001720.1:0-825 GCF_056403875.1 Bradyrhizobium sp. P2_E8 | reverse complement strand
AGCTGGGGGAGACGTTGGAGCAGATCAGCAGCAGGTCGGTGCCGAGCTCCTGCATCAAGTCGAACTTGCGTTCGGCGCGGGCAAAGTTGCGCGCGCGCTGYGGCTCCGGCATGCCCTCGAAATCGCGGAACGGCTGGAATGCGCAGATCTTGAGGTTGAGATCGTGGCAGAGCTTGGCGATGTCGCGCGGGCCTGCGCCGAACGACAGCAGGTCGTTCTCGAAGATCTCGACCTCGTCGAAGCCGGCGGCTGCGATGGCACGCAGCTTTTCATCCAGCGCCCCCGAGAGAGAGACGGTCGCAATCGAGCGCTTGTTCATGCTGCTGTCTCCTCCATGGCTCCCCCGAGGAAGAGCTGGCCGATGCGGGGATCGTTCAGGATGCGCTTCGCGCCGTCGACCATGCGGGTCTGGCCGAGCTCGAGCACGATGCCGATATCGGAGATCTCCAGCGCCGAGCGCGCGTTCTGCTCGATCATCAGGATGGTGACGCCGCGGTCGCGCAGGCTCTTGAGGATGTCGAAGGTCTGCTGCACCATCAGCGGCGACAGGCCGATCGAGGGCTCGTCGATCAGCACCAGCTTCGGCTCGAGCAGCAGCGAGCGGGCGATCTCGAGCTGCTTCTGCTCGCCGCCTGAGAGCGTCGAGGCCTGCTGTGCCGACTTGCGGCGCAGCGCCGGAAACAGGTCGAGTGCCGCCTCGATCCGCTTGGGCAGGTCGAGACCCTTCCCGGCGGAGACGCCGCCGAGCTCGATGTTGTGGCGCACCGACAGCTCGGGGAAGATGTTGCGGCCCTGCGGCACGTAGCAGATGCCGGCGTTGAGCAG
>NZ_JBFUES010001719.1:0-826 GCF_056403875.1 Bradyrhizobium sp. P2_E8 | reverse complement strand
CAGGCTGACCTCGGCGGCGCGGCGGCCGTCGATGGTCTTGAAGCTCTGGAGATCAACGCCGGTCGCGCGCCGATCGACCACGAACAGACCCACGCCGCCGCGGTCACGGTCGTCGCCGGAGGTCCGCGCCGAGACGATCAGATAGTCGGCCCATGGCGCGGCGATCACCATAGTCTTCGCGCCGGTCAAGACGTAGTCGCTCCCGTCACGCCGCGCCCTCGTCGTGACATCGGCAAAATCGAAACGCGATCCCTTCTCCGTCCAGGCCAGCGTCCAGATCTTCGAGCCGTCGATGATGCTCGGGATGAAGCTTTGCTGCTGCTCCTTCGTGCCCACGTGCTCGATCAGTCCGCCCGCCAGCACCACCGTCTCGACGAAAGGCTCGACCACGAGGTGACGGCCGAACTCATGCATGACGATCATGGTCGACAGCGGACCGCCGCCGAGACCGCCGGCGGTCTCGGAGAACGGTGCAGCCAGCAGGCCGAGCTCGGCGAAAGCCGCCCACTGCTTCCGGCTGAAGCCTTCTTCGCTTGCCACGATCTTGCGCCGCGCCTCGAAATCGTACTGGTCGCGCAGCAAACGCTGGATGCTCGATCGCAGCAATTCCTGCTCTTCCGTGAACTGAATATCCATCCGATCCTCCCGATCCGCCGTGGCTAGAGCCCGAGCACGGCTTTGGCGATGATGTTTCGCTGGATCTCGTTGGATCCGCCGTAGATGCTGAGCTTGCGCGCGTTCAGATATTTCTCCGACGCGGTGTGGCCGTAATCGGGACCGGGCATGAAGCGGTTCGCGCTGACCGGATGCTCGCGGATGGCAAGGC
>NZ_JBFUES010001718.1:0-826 GCF_056403875.1 Bradyrhizobium sp. P2_E8 | reverse complement strand
GTGGCGGGCAAGCCGCTGAGCGCCGTGTTCGCACTGTGGCAGAAGGAAGCTTATCGCATCGGCGCCGTGGTGCTGGCGCTTGCGCTGTTCGTGCTGGGATCGACGCTCGTGCTCGCACGCGAGATCGGCCGACGCGCCGAGGCCGAGCGCAAGCTCGAGGAGATGGCAACGACGGACGCGCTCACCGGCCTGAAGAACCGCCGCAAGTTCGATGCTGTCATCGACGTTGAATGGCGGCGCGCGATGCGCCAGAAGACGCCGGTCGCGCTCCTGATGATCGATGCCGATCACTTCAAGGCCTACAACGACACGTTCGGCCACCAGGCCGGCGACCAGCTGCTGGTCGGCATCGCCATCTGCATTTCCGATTCGGTGAGCCGCGCCGGCGACTGCGCCGCCCGCTATGGCGGCGAGGAATTCGCGGTGCTGCTGCCGAACACCTCCATCACCGAGGCCTTCAGGATCGCCGAGGCGATCCGCGGCAAGGTACTGGGCTGGTCCGACGATACGGCGACGTCGACGGTCTCCTGCGGCATCGCCAGCCTCGTCCCCGCCGCCGGCATGGACTGGTCGATGCTGGTCGCCGCCGCCGACAAGGCGCTCTATGCCGCCAAAGCCGGCGGCCGCAACCAGTCCGTGGTCGCGAGCCTTCCGAAGCTGTCGCTGGTGGCGTGAGGGCCACTCTTCGTCATTAGCGTGCTGTCGCGCACCACTGCAGTGTCGTCCCGGCGAAGGCCGGGACCCATAACCACAGGGAGTGGTTTGGCGGAGACTCGTCGTTCGGTACGCCTGCCGAACGCGATCGATAGATCACGCGGTATGGGTC